>JAYSTG010000539.1:0-8018 GCA_043719965.1 Saprospiraceae bacterium
GATCGGATATAAAATTCAGGCCAGATGGAACAATGGCATTTTATATACTATTTTTCATTTTTGTCACAGCAAATAGAGACTTTTTAATCGACGAGATAACGATATTCCCTAATCCTGGAAATAACGTAATTCATGTACAAAACAAAGGCAATTCTGTTTTCGAAAGTTATACGATTTATGACTATGGAGGTAAACTGATGATCTTTGACAAAAAAATTCCATCAGAAATAAATATTGCTAATCTGCCAGCTGGAATATACTTTCTGGTTTTTAAAACTAAAGTTGGGATAAGGGATATCAAAAAATTTGTAGTAATTCGTTGAATCGCTATCGTTCCACCTTTTTCAATGAAAGTGAGATATTAATGTATACCAATAATAGAAGATCAATTCAGTGTTTTGTATAGAATTATACAAGCCAATACAATTGCCTTCAGCCGACCATTTCTAAACCCAGGCAAAGATATTCTTCACATACGGATACGGGGACTACCCTGTTTAAAAATTATTCGATATAAGACTGTATTGGTGTACTGCTGAAGAACGGTACCGCTCCCTACTGACCGAAAAGCCGGACATCTTAAAACGAGTGCCTTTAAAACACATCGCCTCCTATCTAGGTATTACTCAGGTCAGTTTGAGTAGGATCCGCAGCGCTCAATGATTATTTATCTTATAGTGATATATTTAATCAACAACAAAGGTCAAATCCTGGACTAAACATTTTATTTATTTTGGCATGAATTCTTTGTTGGTATTTGTAGGCAGTGGGATAGTGGCACGACTTACAACTTCACTTTCAATTTCAAACCTTCCGTTGTCAGTGTTTTTTATTTAGCACCCGTTTTTCATATTGTTGCCGTCAATAAAAAATATATCGTCTTTAAGAGTGGCAATGCCAACACAAATATCAAACAGTTTGCCGATTGGCTTGCCAATCGTTTCTATTGTTTTGATATTTTGTTGTTCGTCTGTTTTAAGCAGTCGCTACTTTTTTACATTCAAGTTTTCAATGTAGTTCGGTGAACCATTGGCATTAGCAACAAACGCCTTAAGTCTATGTGCATTTAAAATTTGTTCAGTTTTTTGACGGGGTAGTTATCCACCTAAAAAAGTAACCCGAACTTTCGATATTCTTATTCTATCACGGAATTGATTTTTTTCAATTCTCTTTCATAATAGATTTTTCGAGTTTTTAATTGTTCTTGACTTATAGCCGGTTGTTTCGATGGATCGTATGTCTGATTATAAGTCAAAACATTCCATGCTATAACTAACTGTTTTCTAGCAACTGCTATCAATGCCTTTTTATTCCCTTTTCTAAAAGCTAGATTTCTATAGAAAGTCTGGAAATGGCTCCCTTTTCTTCTAGTAGAGCACCAAGCAGTCTGGACAATAATTCTTTTTAAGTAAGGATTCCCTTTTGTTAACGCTTTACTTTTAATTTTTCCAGCACTTTCATCATTTATTGGAGCCAATCCAGCCTATTTCACTATTTTATTGCTGCTGTTAAAAACTGAAATATCCCCTCCTGGTTCTGCTATAAGTTGCAGTGATAGTAAATTGTCCCCTAAATATGGCATTGATCCCAAAATATTAAAAAAGTTAAATTTTTGTTAAATTTTTGTTAAATTTTGAAGTAAATAAAGTAAATAAAGTAAATAAAGTAGTAACTTCCTTTTTTATATTTTATATTTTTAACTTCTTAAATTTTAATTTTATGAAAAAATTAAATTTTAATTTTATGAAAAAAGTATTTATGGTGTTATTCATTTCCGTGGCAAGTATGGCATTGGGGAAAATGATAGTCTATGCCTGTACAGCTACTGGTGGCGGAGCAAGTTGTTCTACCAATTGCCCTGCAGGATATTCATGCGGCTGTACGAGTACCGATACAGGATGTGCATGCGTTTGTACCCCTCCAAGCTCATGAAATTTAATTGATTTGAATACAGGTTTGGTAAATTCTGTGAGATGATTACATTCAATTGATTTTGATATCTTGACAATTGAAGATTGATTTCGATACTTAGTTGAAAAAAATTGAAGAAATTGATTCAAAACAGAAAATGTAGAAAGTTGTTGATTTATTAAGCCTGTATTTTTATTGTGTTAAATGATTTATCAATTATCGATATTATCAAATTAATGTTACTTTAAAATGAGATTTATACAATTCTATTACTGCTTGAGTTTGCTGTTCTTTGGATGTAATGGCAGAATTTCTAAAGAGGGGTTAAAAAACCCAAGATGTGCATGCAATACCATCTTAGGTGGTTATGGATTTGTGTATTATGATGGTGAGTGCCAGTGTGATATAAATTATGGAGTTTTTGGCTGTATTATCAAAGTTTCATGTTCGCCGAATGTTAAATATAAAAAAACGACTTCTATGGGCAATTCGGTTAAATGGGAAAAAGCAATGTCCTATTTTATGAATTCAAATGATATTCTTTTGAATTATTTTGGAAAGGAAATGCAAAAAATCAAATACCAAGAAAATGAATATGATAGCCATGGTACTGAGCAATTTGCCCGAAACCTCAATTTGGAGTTTGATTCCTTAAGTAAAGCAAAGCGAATTTCTACTCTTGACCTTTTAAAAGCGCTCAATGAAGAATGAGATATGGATATGTTTTATTAGACTTATTGATCCAGTAAGGAGCCTTGGTATTATTACCCTATTCTTGGTTTTTATGAGAAATGAATCGGTCGCCCAATCTACGTTTAGTCTCGAGTATAACTTTACACAAAATCTGGTTGGAATTCCTATTGACAGGAGATGCCTGTATGAATTCGACTCCCATAGATCCTTTTTTACCAATTCAATTGGCAAAGGTTGGGTATCAAAGGATATATATGGTAATATCGGCGACGAGACATTGTCTGTTACATTTACAGGAGATCAGGCGAATGGAAGAAATGGAACAGATGGATACATGTTGGATTCGATTGGTAATGTGATATTTATTGATTTCAAAGATAAAAAGATCCACGTTCGAGAGATTATTAGACATACCCCTTACATATTTGAGGAGCCGGTCTTTGACCTGATGCAGTGGAGTATATCGAAAGACACTACCCAGATATCCTCCTACCTTTGTTACCGTGCGTCTACGCAATTCAGGGGTAGAGATTATACGGCTTGGTTTTCATATGACTTACCTCCAGATCGGGGGCCAGGTAAATTTAAAGGACTACCTGGCACCATCTTGCGTGTTGAAGACAGATCTGGTCAAATCAAATATGAAATTAGAAAAATCCGTGTGGTTAAAGGGAATATACACACAGCACACAACCCAAAGACATGGACAGGAAAATCCATTACTTTCGAAGCGTACAAGACGATTTACTATAAGGAAAAGCGTAAACAGTTTGCACAATTTAGTGCTATTGCTACCACTACTGGTCGTATCGAGCCTGAAAAACTGACTAAAAGCAAGTTTGTTGAGTATTTTGAAGAGTTGACTCCATTATTAGTCAAATGATGTCAATTTAAGCCACTAATGTTTGAATAAATTGATTGTTTATATTTCGATTTTATATAATATTTTGTTTCTGCCCGTGCATATTTGCGCAAAAATTGAATGGGTGGGTAGGGAATCACAATGGTCAGTCATTTGAAGGAGTGTATATTTTACTTAAAGATAGCACTACCGATGTTGTTTTGAATCATACTGTTTCTGGCACATTCGGTGAATTTCATTTTGATGTTGGTTCGGAGATAGATATAAAACAAAGATACCGATTCGATATTAATTTTTTTGGATACGCTTTGGACTCAGTAAGACTTAGGGAAGACCTGTATAAATTGTACATCAGTGAAGCAAGTTTTTCTCTCAAGGAAATAGAGATCATAGCTCAGAAACCTATAGTGTACCAAGGAGATACTACCTCATTCAGAATGTCTGCATTCGAGAATATTAAGGAAAAAAAGATATCCGATATATTAAATGAAATACCTGGTATCCAGGTAGACCGGAAAGGTAATATACAAGTCTATGGTCAGGCTGTGACGACAGTTACCATCGACCATGATGATGTCACCCAGGGCAGATATCAGCATACAATTCCATCCCTTTCGGCAGAATTATTCTCTGAAATACAAGTCATTGAAAATTTTTCTGAAAATCCATTGTTGGGATTATTTTACAAGTCTGGACATATCGCCATCAATTTGATCAGCAATGATAGTATACGTAACAAACTGAAAGGAAATGCCGAGGTAGCTTCTGATTTAACAAAATATGATTCACGGTTGAATTTGATCCATTTGTCTAAATCGAAAAAATGGTTGTTAACAGCAGAAGGAAACAAAGTAGGCAAAAGCAAATTATATAATTTTGGTACCATGCCATCTCTTGCTACCCTTGGAATTAAGCAAGATGATGCATTTAATCTGACTCCCACGATTGCTGAAAATGTGGATGTAGACCTATTGAATAAAAACAATAATGTAAACACCGATATAGCATATCACTGGAAATTACCAAAACATTTAAAATTCAGCTTGACCGGAGGCTATAATTCCATAAATAATCTAATACGATCGGAAAGCATTCTATATTCAGAAGGACTTAAGAGATTTTCATTTGAAAATAACGATCAGAACAAATCCACTCAATATGGTGCTACATTGAGAATGGATAAATATTGGGAATCTGGGAGTTATATAACTGTGGTGGCCGGATCAAATCATGGGGAAGTTTATACAAATCAGTCAAATAGGTCAGACGATTATAAGAGGTTCTTTTCAAAAACCAATCTATCTGGAGCCATTGAATATGGAAAAATATTGAATAAGAAAACTGCTTTTTTTATATCAGGGCATTACCGTAAGGGTCCTTGGCAAGATCATCCAGTTTTATCTCTTATTGATTCGGTGAGGAGTGTTCAATACGAACAAAACTATCATGTAATGAAAGAGAATATAAAAGTCTCCATGGCATTATTTGCAAAATATGGCATCTGGAAGCCTCATCTTTCTTTTGGGTTGGAGAATGGACTATATCAAATCGAGAATATGAGTACGTACAAGCCGGCAGAGCACATCATCAATAATGAATTGGCTATTTCATTCAATCATTCATTCAATCTCACTGCTCGTTCATTACTATCACATTCGATCATACTCCCTTTGCAATCCATAAGCAGATCCAAAGTTGGAGAAGTCAGTCAGGATACTGTAATAGGGAATTTTGGTATGCAACTACATTATAAATCAAAGATGGGGAGAAGATTAGAACTCAAATCTGGAATTAGTACTTTCTCAAGGATTTCTGGAAATAGTTACTTTGCAAATCATTTTATTTTGCCAGTTCATATTACCCAACTTTCGGATTTACAGTCCTATTTACATCGCTCTACCTCCAAAGCAATCACTTTTGAATTGAATAATAAAGTGAATATGAGACTTTTCTTTTATTCATTTCATATGTCCTACAGCAATGAAAAGAGTAATAGGATGGAAAGCATTTACCTTCCAGAATCAAGACTTCGATCTGTAAGTTGGACGAATTTGAAAAATAACAAAAATCAGTTTCAAATTCAGCTGAAAAGTGACATTTATTCAAAAGCCTTGAAACATGGATTTAAACTTGCATTGACTTACCAGAAGAGTGACTATCGATACTTATATATTGAACAGCCAAATTTAGTACACAATCAGGCGGTCACCCTGGAAGCATCTATTAAATCTGGGTTTAGTGCCCATTTTAGGTATGGTCTGACTATCCAACAGTCATATAATCATGTCAATGTACACAATCAGAAGTCACAGTTTAAAATTACGAATGTATCGGGATTTGTAAAATATCAGTCAGGGTTGGTAAGTATGCGATTGGAAAATTATTATAATGTATTTCATGAGTTTTCAGATGCTAGGTTCAATACAGATATCCATGTTGAATATAAAATGAAAGGAGCTTGGGAGTCATTGACTCTCAGTGGATACAATATATGGAATGCTAAATCAATCGCTGTGTGGTCGACACAAAATAGCTATCAGTTGTCTACCAGTTTTATTCAACAGGGTAGATTTTTCCTTTTAGGCACTAAATTTAATTTTTAGCCCTCGTGGTAGGAGTGTCTAGTCCCCCGAAGAAATTTTCTTATTTTATTTTATTTTCCACTGGAGGTTTTCTACTCCAAAAGCTTGCAAGTATAGATCCTGTGATATTCATAAGCGGGCCAAAAAGCGCAGCAGCCAGGCCGACTGTTGCAATTTTACCCATTTGATTGGCAAGCGCTGAAGCCAAACCTCCATTTTGAAGTCCTACTTCTATAGCTACTGTGCGACAGTCTTGTTCTGGAAGCTTAAAGATTAATTTAGATGTAAAATAGCCCAATACATAACCGGATATATTGTGAAGAAACACTGCTAGTAACAATAAACCACCGACCGTGCTCAATGATTCATGGCCTGCTGCAGTGACCGTCACGATGACAAATCCTATGCCAATCATAGAGACCATAGGTAATACTTTTTGCAATCGCTGTGCTATGGATTTAAAATAAGTATTCAATAAAAATCCCAATAGAATAGGTAAAATCACAATCAAAAAAATATCCCAGACCATCTTCCAAAAATCAATCTGGATATAACCACCTCCTAGTACTTTCATGAAAAAGGGTGTAAGTACTGGTGCCAATAAGGTTGCACAGGTAGTAATGGTAATGGACAATGCCACATTGGCCTTAGCTATATAAGCCATCACATTAGAAGCTAATCCACTTGGACTACTTCCTATCAAGATTATGCCTGCTGCTATCTCTGGGGGAAAACTGAATAGTTTCGTAAGTAAAAACCCGACTGTAGGCATAAATGCAAATTGGCATAATAAACCCACAAAAACTCCTTTGGGGTTTTGAATCACACCTTTAAAATCATCAATGGTCATCGTGGCTCCCATGCCAAACATGATCACCTGAAGCATATAAAATATCAAGGAAGTCAGCTTAACATCCCCGACCTGTAAAAACATGGATGGGAATAAGTAAGCAATGATGACCGCTATGACAATAAAGATCGTATAGGTATAATTTTTCATGTAAGAATTTGCAATGAACCCGAACTCCGAGTAATGCAAAATACAAAATTTGTGGAAAGAAGCATAAAAGATGGATATTCTGAATATCTAACCGAAACATTATTGAAATATAAATTGACTGACTTTGATGATTTTAACAGTACTATTTAGGCCTTAACTTGGCGTTTATCTGATAATTTCGACCACTTCGATAAAAAATCATCAGTGCAGGGAGGTTTTTGTATAATTATCAGCTATGCTCAGCCTGTTCTCCCTATGAACTTTGAGCTTTCTTTTTACCTTTGAGCTAAATTTTTCGACCACTGCCTAATGGATATATTTGAAAGAATACGTGCTAATATGGGCCCATTGGGCCAGTATGCTGATATAGCGGAAGGTTACTACATATTTCCCCAGTTGACTGGTGAAATAGGCCCCCGTATGAAATTTCATGGTAAAGAGGTAATATGTTGGAGTATAAACAATTATCTCGGACTGGCAAATCACCCTGAAGTGCGCAAAGTAGATGCTGATGCTGCTGCAGAATGGGGCATGGCCTATCCTATGGGTGCCCGCCTTATGACTGGTCAGACGAGCTATCATATACAGTTGGAGCAAGAACTGGCTCAATACGTATACAAAGAGGCAGGTTGCCTGCTCAATTTTGGATATCAGGGTATGATCTCTTGCATCGACTCTCTTGTTAGCCGGCGAGATGTCATCTTATATGATGCTGAAAGCCATGGATGTATCATTGACGGCGTGAGACTACATATGGGCAAGCGTATCGCGTTTGAACACAATAATATGGAGAGCTTCGAAAAACAATTGATCCGATCTGTAAAATTAGCCGAAGAAGGCAGTGGATCTGTGCTCGTCATATCGGAAGGTGTGTTTGGTATGCGTGGTGATCAAGGAAAACTCAAAGAAATCGCAGCATTTAAATCCAAGTACCCCTTCCGATTTTTGGTAGATGATGCTCATGGATTTG
>JAYSTG010000540.1:0-23051 GCA_043719965.1 Saprospiraceae bacterium
CAGAAAGTCAATGGATAAGTAAGGTGGTAAAACAGTAATGTAGTTTTATTTATATCCTGCCGTAAAGCCTTGTATTCCTTAGGAAATTAAAGAAATAAATCTGGCATCAAGGGTGAGCTAGGGTCTACAGCATATTTGCTAAAATCAAATATGCCCTCTTCTTTAAGAATGTCTTCATCTATACAAAATCGACCGGAGCAAGTACTTGCATTTCGCTTAAAAATATAATAAGCTGTATCCGCTAAGATCTCCGGCTTACGAGACATACGCATGATCTGATCACCACCCAATAGATTTTGAATAGCTGCAGTAGCTATCGTAGTCCTGGGCCACAAGGCATTCACCGCAATTTTATCTTTAAACTCTTCCGCCCATCCTAATACACAGAGGCTCATATTCATTTTGCTCATGGTATAAGCGAGATGATTGCCATACCATTTAGGTTCCAAAGTAAGTGGAGGAGATAATACGAGGATATGCGGGTTGGTTGATTTTTTAAGATATGGTATGGCATACTTCGTAACCATAAATGTGCCTCGTACATTGATACCATGCATCAGGTCATACCGTTTCATTTCAGTATTCAGCGTATCGGTCAAAGAAATAGCGCTAGCATTATTTATTAAAATATCGAGGCCACCGAATGTTTCGACCGTTTTGGCTATAGCAGCGGCTACCTGATCTTCAAATCGGATATCTACTTGTAAGGGTAAAGCTTTTCCTCCAGCTGCTTCGATTTCTTGAGCAGCAGAATAAATAGTGCCAGGGATTTTAGCGTTTTCTTCCACAGATTTAGCAGCGATGACAATATTGGCTCCCTCTCTGGCCATACGTAGCGCTATGGCTTTACCGATACCCCGGCTCCCACCGGAGATGAATATAGTTTTGTTTTGAAATAATGACATGATGAGCGGAAGATAATAAGGAATCACGAATAAATCTATATCGTGCTATCCACGAGCTTGAGCAAACGGCATAGCCAATAAAGTTGACTCCTAATCTTTAAAAACCTCAATTTCTTTCGACTCCACGATCAAATCAGTAAACTTGCCTTTAAAGCGAGTAGCTCTGACGATATGATTATCTATCCAATGATAATTGCCACCACGAGGCTTACCCATGAGCATACCATGATACTTAAACCCATACTTTCGAAGCCACTCTTCTGTGATCTGACGATGCTCTTCGGTGCGTGAAGTAAAATAGTAGATGATGTGACCCTGGTCATACCACTTATTGATGATCTCCAAGGCATCAGGATATGGGGCGATATGCCGCATCCGTTCAGGCTCCTCATTCGGTACATCATCACAGATCGTACCATCAATATCGATTAAAAAATTTTTGACCCCTTCAGGCAATATGGGACTGAGCGCATTGCCTTGTTCATCATAGATTGGCTTAAGTTCCATGTATCAGTATGTGATTACAAAAATAAGAGCGCAAAGGTAGGTTTTGTTTTAATAATCAAGACTTGAATTGGCCTAAAATAATAATGGCCTTTTTGTCTCTATCAAACAGGGTAACAGTAGTCCTCATCACAGGAAAAAGAAATTATGACATTAAAAATGATCAAAGAAATTCACTATTATTATGGCATTGCCATTGATCCGATGATATGAGGTCATAGCATTAAACTAAAAACGAATATAATCCTCTGGATTGACCGCTTTGCCCTGGTACCAAAGTTCAAAATGGAGATGCGGACCACTGGTCTGTTCGCCGCTATTTCCGGCAATCGCTACCACTTCACCGGCTTTGACATAGTCACCGGCTTTTTTTACCAATTTCGAATTGTGCCGATAGACACTGATGATATCATTTTTATGTTGAATGACCAGACTATTGCCAGTCTCTTGAGTCCAGTCTGCAGAAATGATATTGCCATCCATGATGGCTTTCACTTCAGTGTTTTTTGGAACGATGATATCTATACCCAAATGATTTAATTGGGATGACATCTTTTCACTAATCTCTCCATGTATGGGCGATACAAAATACAATTGCTCTATGGGTTGACTTCGGACCACATTGGAAAGTGTCGGATTTTTGACATTAGCAATCTGTTTTTGTAGGAGTTGCTCGTCCTCCAACGCTATTTCTGCTTCGCTTTTAGGTACTGGGTCGGTATTGACCGGTTTGGGTGTGGCCTCTTTCTTGATGGATTTAGGATCTTCGAAAGCTATTTCACCATGGATGAGCTTTTGTAGCTTCGAGATGTAAAATGATTGAGCATCCATTTCCTTTTCCATTTTTTCCACTTTCTTATAAAGTTTAATATAATCAGCGCTATTATTATTGCCATAGCCTGGTATAAGGCGCTTGACAGGGGTAAAAAACAATAATAGGGTCACCATTAAAGCTCCGATGACCATCAACATACTGAGCAACGTATAGACATTGAGTAGATTGAGCTGATACGAACCGATCTCTTTGTAGGTTTCATGGTTTAAAATGACTAATCTATAAGGAGTTTTTATTCTATGTAAAATCCTTTGTATCAGTGTCTTTTGCATTTATGATTTGATTTCTTCCAAAAAATAAAATAAATTTGCAGATTATTGGTTATTACTAGACCAACTATTTAATGCAATCCAATGAATCTTAACGTTCGTATCCGCTTATTTCTTATCACATTAGTGCTTTTAGGGCAGGCATGTTCTGTACAAAAAAGCAGGAATGATGTATCTAAGACGGGTCTTTTCTATCATAATCTCACGGCCAAATATAATGGCTATTTCAATGCTAAAGAATTAGTGGACCTCTCAGAAGATGCATTAACCGAGCAATACAAAGATAATTTTACCAAAATACTGGAGCTCTATGAATACAATAGTGTAGAAAACCCAGCCATCGTCGCAGCCAATCTGGACATTGCGGTTAAAAAAGCAAGTACGGTAGTCAATCTGCATCGACCGAGTCATTGGGTGCCTGATAGCTATTTGCTTATAGGTCAGGCTCAATATTTTAAACAAGATTTCACTACAGCAGAAGAGACCTTTAAATACATGGTTCAAAACTATTCAAAGCTCCATGTCAATACCAAAATAAGTAAAAAAGAAAAAGCAGCTAAAGAAAGAGAAGCCAAAACTGCAGAGCTTTTAGAAAAAAGAGAAGAAGCAGCTAAAGAGCGAGAAAAGGCAATAAAAGAAAAAGAAAGCCTTAAGAAAAAACAAGAAAAAGAACGAAAATCAAAATTGAAATCTCGTGAAGAATTAAATAAAGAAAAAGAGAAAGCGAGAAAACAACTGATCAAAGACCGTAAAAAAGGAATAAAAACCAATCCTATACCTAAAAAACCAACCCCTGGAACGACCAAACCTGCTGCTACCAAATCAAATCAAGACTCTACAGCATTAAAACAGATAGTGAGTAATGCGAAAGACAAGCCGAAAAAAGTCGAAGAAGAAAAAGAAAAAAAGAAAGAAGAAAATCCAAAAGTAAAAAGGAATGGTAAGCATCGACCTGTATTACAAGACGCCCAACTATGGCTGGCTAAGACGCATATCATGCGTAAGAATAGTATAGCAGCCGGCATACTGCTCAAACAATTAAAATCCGATCCGGGACTGTATGGAGATCTAGCTCCAGAAATCCCGATTTTATTGGCCTACAATCATATTCGTGAAGAAGAATTTAATGACGCCATCCCTTACTTGCAAGTAGCGCTCAATCAAAAAGGAATATCAAATAAACGAAAAGCTCGGTTGTCATTTGTACTGGGTCAGTTGTACGATCGTACCAAAAACGACATTGCTTCCTATGATGCTTTTACACAAGTACTAGGATATAACCCTCCCTATGAGATGGAATTTTTTGCAAAGCTTATGAGTGCACAAAAAGGCATGGCAGCAGGCAAAAAAAATAAACAACAATTGTTGGATGAACTTCAGAAAATGACCAAGGATGGAAAAAACCTGGATTATGGTACCGCGATCTATCATACCATGGCTATGATCAATTTGGCAGATCATCAACGAGATCAAGCAAAAGCATTGTTGATTAAAGGGTTAGCTTCCGGAGGAGACCCTATTCAAAAGACGGAAAGTTTTTATTTATTGGCTTCTGTGTATAACGAAGCTGAAGATTATCTCCGGGCAAAAAACTATTACGATAGCACCTTGTCGGTGATGGGTGAAAAAGATTTGAGAAAACCTGAAGTAGCTCGATTTAGTGCTTCCTTGACGGATATAGCTAAAAATATAGCTATCATAGAAGTGCAGGACAGTTTGTTGTTAGTAAGTACCTGGACTGAAAAAGAACAAAAGCAATGGGCCAAAAAACTTTTAAAGGAAAGAGAGAAAACTCAAGGTTCTAAAGTCTCTAGCAATACTTTGGCTCCGATGGATCGTTCAGCATTTTCTAAAAATAATATTGACCTCACCCCGGCAGGTGGGTCAAGCCCCAAGACGGCCAGTGCTTTTTTTGCCTACGATGAGAAAGTCTTAAAAAAAGGCATTAAAGATTTTGAAAAGACTTGGGGAAATGTCAAGCTTCAAGATAATTGGAGATTGAGCCAAAAACTTGGTTCTGGCAATTTTGCTATTAATAATGACCCTAATAGCCCTGATGCCGGCAATATGAATCCGGATGAAGAATCTACTGAGGATATCTCGTCGATACTCAAAGAAATACCTAACACGCCTGAACGCAAAGAAGATGCTCATGAAAAGATAAAAAGCAGTATGTATGAACTTGGAGTTTTGTATCGTGAAAAATTAGAAAACTATACAAAATCAATTGCTGTACTGGAAGATATTCTCAAAAAATATCCAGCCTCCACTATTGAACAAGATGTACTATATCAATTGTATTTGGCAAGTGTCCAGGCTGGTGATCAGCTACGTGCAAATAAATATAAGGACAGATTGCTGGCCGAATATCCAAGTAGTAAATATGCACAATTATTGAATGATCCCAATTGGTTGAAAAAGAACGAAGACAAGGGAGCTATTTTATCGGCTTATTATGATGAAACCTATAATTTGTTCACTGCTGGTCAATGCCCCACCGTCCTGGATCGAATACATCAAGTAGATAGTCTATTTAAAGAAAACCCGATGCGTGGTAAATTTGCGATGCTCGAAATATTATGTATCGGTAAAACGCAGGGCAAGGAAGCTTATGTTACTGCATTGAAAGATTTTATCGCCCGTTACCCTCAATCAGAAGAACGGGATAAAGCTAAAGATATGCTGAGGTATCTGATGGGAGATGACAAAGCATTTGAGACTGCCGATATCATCAAGTCTACTGTTAATCCAAATGCATTCGATTATTTGGCCGATGAATTACACTATGTCATAGCTATCGTGTACGACAAAAAAGAATCCACCCTTTCAGACCTTAAGATATCTATTTCTGATTTTAATCAACAGTATTTTCAGAATAGTGACTTGAAGATCTCCAATATCTTTTTGGATCAGGACGCAACGATTCCGATCATTATGATCCGTAAGTTTGATGACGCCGGTCAAGCGCTGCGATACTTAGAAACCGTAAAAAACAATCCAAAGCATTTTATAGCTCCGGAGGTCAATCATGACCTTTTTGCCATCTCCCAATCTAATCATAGAAAACTGTATGCTACTAAGGATGTAGATTCGTATAAAGCTTTTTTTAAAGCCAATTATAGTAAATAAATAATCTAGTCAATCCAAGGCAGAATAGATTCTAAACTTCTTACGAACCCCTCCTTGGAGGTCTTTATCTGTTGCTTCCTAATGAGATTTAATAATGTCGTATAATCCACTATTTTTGCATTCCGAATGAATAATATACTCTTGCGTTTTGGTATTTATTCCTATTGCTTTTTGATTACAGGCTTGGTGTATAGTCAACCCAGAGCATCTATAGATTCTATTCGGCTGATTAACCCATCTTTTGAAGATACGCCAAAGTCAGGCTCTCCCCCAATGGGTTGGACGGATTGTGGATTTCAAGGAGAATCTGCTCCAGATGTTCATCCAGGAAATTTTTGGGAAGTCAGTAAGGGTGCTTTTCATGGAAAGACCTATCTGGGTATGGTGGTGCGAAATAATGATACCTGGGAACGAATCAGTCAAATGTTGGAAACGCAACTCACCGCTGGACAATGTTACGATTTCAGTATCTATCTATCCAGTTCAGAACGATATAAAAGTGGTACCAATAATAGAGAAGTGATACCCATCATCAGGCCTTCTATCAATGATACTACCTACAATTTTAACACGCCGACAGTATTACGAATATGGGGAGGTAATATATCCTGCGGCCGATCCGAATTGTTGGCAGAAAGCAATCCCGTAGATAATATTGAATGGAAAAGAGTTGCGCTGCGTCTCAAGCCGAAAGCAAACTATAAGTATATCATGCTAGAGGCCTTTTTTAAGACACCAATTTTAGTCCCATACAATGGTAATATACTCCTGGACAATGCATCCGCATTAGTCGTAGTGCCGTGTGCTGCACCTGTAGATGCACCTCGACCCGTGGTGACGAATACAAAACCCAAACCTGCCATACCCCAGACTCCTAAACCCAATCAACCTCCTGTAATCTTCACCCCTAAGCCAAAAGTAGGTGAGATTATTAAAATTAATAACCTTTACTTTGGAGCCAATAGCGACTCCATACCTCCTAACAGCTATCAAGCTTTGGAGGAAATTTATTCGTTTTTGATAGAGAACAAAACATTAAAAGTCGAAATAGGCGGACATACGAATGGATTACCCAAAGATGATTTTTGCGATAGTCTATCGACTTTAAGAGCAAGAGCAGTCGCTGAATATTTGATGCTCAAGGGTATTTCAAAAGATAGAATGACTTTCGTAGGATATGGAAGGCGAAAGCCCATTGATACTAATGCGACCAAAGAAGGAAGGGCCAGGAATCAACGAGTAGAGTTAAAAATATTGAGTACATAATCCTTCTACTGCTATTACCTTATTCACAGCATAAAAGAAAAATAACCTTGAGGCTCAACATATGGTGCTTATAGATCTAAACTCTCCGAAAGAAATCATTCAATTGATATTCTCTTCGCACCCACCATGGGGCTTAAATGAAAATATAGCAAACATCGAGAAGGCAGGGGAAGGCAATATGAATATGGTCTTGCGAATCACCTTTGTTTCAGGCCATAGTATTATTTTGAAACAATCCAGACCCTATGTCAATAAATATCCGAGTATCCCCGCTCCAATTCATCGAATCGATGTAGAGCGTGCCTTTTATCAAACCATAGCGCAAGACGATAATCTCAGGGGTAAGATGCCTGTTTGTATAGGATATGATGCGGAAGCTTGCCTTATGCTACTAGAGGACTTAGGGGCAGGATCTGATTATACCTTTCTTTATAAAAAAGAGAGTATCGATCAAGATTTTCCCGGTGACCAAGCTTTGTTATACTTATCTCGTTTGCATCACTTAGAGATTCCAGGGACATTTCCATCAAACATGGAATTGAGACTGTTGAATGCAGAGCATTTATTCGAATATCCTTATCAGATCAATATTGGGTTTGATCTCGACTTGATCCAGCCGGGTCTGCAAAGCATTGCACAACCTTTCAAAGAAAATGAAAGCTTGAAAAGGGTGATCCAGCGATTAAAGTCCGATTATCTTTCTAGTGGTAGCTGCCTAATTCATGGGGACTTTTATCCAGGCAGTTGGTTGCATACCCATCAAGGATTTAAAGTCATTGACCCTGAATTCAGTTTTATTGGTAACCCTGCATATGATCTTGGTATTCTCGTGGCCAATTTTAAAATAGCGAGGAGAAGTGATCAGTGGCTCAATAACTTGATATTATCCTATGACCCGCCCCTAGAATTTAATATGAATCACATGTGGCCTATAGCCTGCATGGAGGTTATTCGTCGATTGATAGGATTAGCACAGTTACCAACAGATCTTAGTTTGGATGAAAAAAAAATAATGCTAGATTGGGCGCATGATTTATTGAGATAAGCCTGAGTACACCGCAATAAATTGCAGTACACGAATGCCTGACATGAATTGATTACGACGCGTTGGTTGAGTCTGGATTATACACCGCAATAAATTGCAGTACATGAATACCTGACATGAATTGATCACGACGCGTTGGTTGAGTCTGGATTATACACCCCAATAAATTGTGGTGCACGAATGCCTGACATGAATTGATCACGACGCGTTGGTTGAGTCTGGATTATACACCGCAATAAATTGCAGTACACGAATACTTGGATGCTCTTAATGTCATTATCTTAGAGGTATGATTAGATTATTTCTTCTGGTTTTATCAGTTTTTACATGGGCTGTAGGTTGTAAATCAAAAGAAAGCACAGCTTCCTTTCCAATGCCTCAATGGAATAGTTTCAATAAAGTAAGAGCATTCCAAATAGATTCGACCTTGACCCGTGAAGTCTATTTTGATAAATTATTGGGAAGCATAGTAGGTTCTGCCATAGGTGATGCTATGGGCGCTCCCACAGAAGGGTGGCTACGACATGATATCCGAGCTACGGTAGGATATGTAGATTCAGTAGATATACATATGCGCGAAGGTGGCGCTGAAGGTCCTTGGGAGGATTGGATGCCCGGAGGTAGTACTACTGATGATACCCGATGGAAGTTTATCGCATATCAATATCTGATGAGTATGGATGATGCCAGCGATTCATTGGATGCTAAAAAATTTGCGGCTCACTTACTGCAACTCTATGAAAATCAACTACACGAACTAAGTCAGATCAAAACATTTGATCCAGAGCCTTTGGAGAAAAAAATGATGCAGATTAATTTTCTTCAGGAATGGGCCAAAGTCTCCAAGCCCTATATGACGAATGACCTGGAAGGATATACTTATGCATTGAATAAATTTTACGGTGGTGAAATGGTATGTGCTGGTATGTTGTATGCACCGTTGATTGGTGCATATTTTCCTGGCTCACCTGTTCATGCCTATACAGAAGGTTATCGATTGGGGCTGTATGATATTGGCTATGGTAGAGATATCACCGGATTGACAGCCGCATTAGTGTCTGAAGCTATGAGACCCGGTGCTACGATAGATCAGGTCATCAAAATATGTAAATCGATAGACCCTTTGCGATTCATGAATAGTCGGCTCACCGGCAGGATCGCCTATAGATCTTATGCTGATGCAATTTACATTGCTGATCAAGTGAAAGATCTTAAAGCTAATGCCGACTCCAAGGTTCCTGCTGAATATGGTCATGCACCAGATTATTATGTACAAGTACAGAAAGCCTATGATTTACTGGACAAACGAACTAAAGATTTTATGTTTCATTCTGCAGAGATTCATGTCATAAATCTCACAGGGCTCATCATGAGTCAGGGTGATTTTACTAAGGCTTTGGAGTTTGTGATCAACTATGGTCGCGATAATGATACGGCAGGTGCAGTGACTGGCGCAATCATGGGGGCGTTATGTGGATTTAATAAATTGCCTATCCAATTGCGAGAACAAGTCATCAAATCAAATAAAGAAATTGTAGGAATAGATCTCAGAAAGATGGCTGAGGATTTGGTAGAAAAGAGATGGAAATAACAACGATCAATAACTTTCTAATGGGTAGTTCCAGTTAATAGTCCATGTAACACTGCCTGAGCTGCAGGTATCCTATTTTTAGCCTGCTGAAGCACCAAAGAGTAGTCACTATCCAGTACATCATCTGCGATCTCGAGATTGCGGCGTGTCGGAAGGCAATGCATAAAATATCCTTGATCCGTACGTTTCATTTTTTTATCCGTGATCATCCATGATGAGTCTTGAGTCAATATTTTTCCATAGTCATGGTATGAACTCCAATTTTTTGCGTAGACGAAATCAGCGCCTTCCAATGCTTTGTCTTGGTCGTATTCAATCTGTGCATCTTGTGTAAACTGTGTATCGAGTTCATACCCTTCGGGATGGGTGATTACCAGGTCATAATCATAACCCAATGCCCATTGAGCAAAACTATTGGATACTGCTTGAGGTAAAGCTCGTATATGAGGAGCCCAGGTCAATACGACTTTGGTTTTAGCTCTATCCTTATTGCGATATTGCTCCATCGTGATCATATCTGCAAGGGATTGACAGGGATGTACCGTAGAGGACTCCAAATTGAGAATAGGTACTGATGCATACTTTGAAAACTGATGCATGACTTCTTCCTGATAATCTTTATCGCGATCCAGGAGACCAGGAAATGATCGTATCGCAATGATATCCACCATCTGCGACATCACAGCGGCTGCTTCTTTCACGTGTTCGGCTCGATCGGCATTCATCACTGCTCCATCCTCAAACTCAATCTTCCATCCCTGGTCAGCATTCATGCTGATCACTTTCATCCCGAGTCGGTAAGCTGCTTGTTGTGTGCTCATTCGGGTACGGAAACTGGGATTGAAAAAGATCATCCCTAGCGTTTTTCTTTTACCAAGCGTCTCGTATCGATAAGGATCCGCGATACAAACTAATGCCTTACTTAATAAAGCCTGACTATCCATCACATCATGAAGGGAAATAAATCTTTTCATTGCTTACAATGGTAGGCTTTAGATTTTGCTTAATTTGCTTATAGGTCTGTATCCTGGGGTTTTGTCCGAGATAGATCGCAATACGGTCCTGATTTTTTCGGTCAATACATCTACCTGATCTACAGTAATATTAAGGGGTGGTAATAAACGTAATACATTGGGATCGCTTGACGATCCTGTAAATACCCTTTCTTTGAACACCAACTGTTTGCGCATATCAGCGATGGCATTTTCAAACTGTACACCTACCATCAATCCTTTTCCTCTTACTTCTTTCACTTCTGGTAGATGCGTCATTTCGGCCATTAGATACTCTCCTACTTGTGCAGCATGCGGAATAAGGTCGTCATCTTCGAGCACTTCCAGTACAGCTAATGCAGCTGCACAAGCAAGATGACTTCCTCCAAAGGTCGTACCAATCATCCCGTGTTTGGCTTTGATATCAGGATGGATGAGCACTCCACCGATCGGAAATCCATTGCCCATCCCTTTGGCCATCGTGATCAGATCGGGTCTGACCCCCTCATGATGTTGGAAAGCAAAGAACTTCCCACTACGACCATAGCCACTTTGGATCTCATCCAGGATAAGCAAAGTCTTTGTTTTTTTACAGGCTTCCCGTATGCCTAATAAAAATTCGGAAGATGGGATATAAATACCACCTATGCCTTGAATACCTTCTACAATGACACAAGCAAACTCTTCCGTATGTATCGCTTGAAGGGTAGTTTCCAGATCATTTAACTCGCAAAATGTGACATCAAAAGTCTTATTGATCTCCGATTTGATTTTTGGATCGTCGGTGACATTACAAGCTGCTGAGGTACGGCCGTGAAAACTCTTTTTGAAAGAAAGTACTTTATTGCGGCCATTGATGAAAGATGAAAGTTTGATTGCATTTTCATTGGCTTCAGCGCCGCTATTGATAAGAAAGAGTTGGTAATCATCACATCCACTTAACTTTCCAAGTTTAGTGGCAAGTTCTTTTTGTAAAGAATTGATGACGCTATTGCTATAAAATCCAAGTTTCTGAATTTGTTTGGTGATCCGTTGTACATAGTGCGGATGAGAGTGACCGATAGAAATCACGGCATGTCCTCCATAAAAGTCTAAATACTCTATTCCTTTGGCATCGTATACATAGGAGCCTCTGCCTCGCACGGGTTCGATATCATACAATGGATACACATCAAATAAATTCATGGGGTGAAATTAGGGATTTTTGGGGGAGGTGCAATGGAATTTATTCTTTTGAATGGTATCTTTTACTTCGTTAAGCCTGAAGCGTTTTTTTAGGTGGAATTGGTTCTTTTGTGGTGGTAGCTCACCGAAGTCATTGCTTCCTTTAGATTTAACGGCGAAGAATACTAACAAACAATACTCTGAATACTTAAGTTGATTATATTTATTCAAAAATAACCAACATACCCCACATCCTTCAATATGGTATAACCCATAAAGACTCACCTTATAAAAATGAAAAGTATATTTCCATTGGAGACCCCAAAGTTATAAGTACGAGAAATAATCATGTTCTGAAGTAGTATTAAAGGGACTTGAAGATTGGAGTGATCGTAAACGGACCCTATTCAAGGATTCTAAATTTGTCCCATTAATAATTAAAAAACTAGAAAGCATAGTATTATTATAAATAAACTTATTATCTCAAGTTTTTTCGATTAATAAAATAGAGCTTGCATCATTTTCAATCAATACTTTCTGTTGGTTAATCCCTTAATATGAAACCAATACTGTACCCAGACATCTTTGTGTTTTGTTCAATCACTGAAAGCCACACCATCCCCTCTTCCGAAGTACTCATGTCCTTCCAAGAACCTGAAGGAACCACCCTTATCCTTAAAAAAGATATAGCTGATCAACACGGGCTTGAATACAATTATATCGCTTCATGGATTATGATTAGTGTTCAAACTTCACTAGATGCGGTGGGTATTACATCAAAATTCTCTACAGCATTAGCTCATGAAGGTATAAGTTGTAATGTGGTAGCTGCTTTTTACCACGATCATGTTTTTGTGCGATGTGAAGATGCTGAAATTGCAATGAAGGTTTTGACACAACTCGATATCTAATGATACTATGAGTTGAGTTATAACATTTACTTTGTTTGAATTAGTTTCACACCTCTATACAGACTATGCCTTTAATCCATGCTAAGCTTATTTATACCGCTTCAATTCAAGGGGCCTTATCTGACCATGTCATCAATACCAATGATCAAGGAACCATCCAATCCATAAAACCCCTATTGACCTATTCGGATCGATCCGGTATCCAATCCTTCCCGGGCATTCTCATCCCCGGATTCATCAATGCCCATTGTCATCTCGAATTATCTCATATGAAAGGGCTGATACCTACTGGTACTGGTTTAGTAGAATTCATCCAGCAAATAGTCACACGCAGAGCATCTACTTTGGAATCCATAGCTAATGCTATAGCTCACGCAGATCAGTCCATGTATGACCAAGGTATAGTAGCTGTCGGTGATATCAGCAATGTGTCGGATACTTTTGAACAAAAGCAAAGCTCAAAATTGCGTTATCATACTTTTGTGGAGACCTTCGACCTCCTTCAAGCTGAAAATGCTGAAATTGAATTGGAAAAAGCTAAAAAAAATTTTGACCAGTTAAATTGTCCTCCTGGTCATCAGAAAGCAATCGTGCCCCATGCAACCTATAGTGTATCAGATCGGTTATTTGAATTGATTAGAAATTTGAATCAAGACCATGTATCTACAAGCATTCATCATCAGGAGACGGAAGCAGAAAATCAATTTGTGGCGACCAAGACTGGGCCTCTGGCGAGTTTTTTTGAACGCTTTGGATTGAATCTGGATTCATTTCACCCCTCGGGACAAATGGCTTCAAGCGTACCCATCCGCTTTATGTCTCCAGCACAAAAAACTTTATTGGTGCATAATACGATGAGTACAACATCCGACATCGAAGCTCTCGAAGCATGGAATAAGGAAGTTTACTGGGTCACCTGTCCCAATGCCAACTTGTATATTGAAAACCGGATGCCCCATTATCAGTACTGGTTAGACCGTGAAAGTAAAGTCTGCATAGGTACAGATAGTCTGGCTTCCAATTGGCAATTATCCATTTTCGAAGAGATCAAATCCATACAACGATATCAATCCTATGTACCCTTTGAGAAGTTGATACAATGGGCGACGATTAATGGGGCTAAAGCCTTAGGATTTAATCATGAATTGGGATCGATAGAAGTAGGCAAAAAGCCAGGTTTAGTTCATATTTTTCCATTTGATTTTGAACATAAGAATATTCTTCCGAATAGTAGTTGTAATAGAATAATCTAAAATATGCATCTTGCTTTTGTCACCGATTCTGTACACCCGCACTTCGCAGAGGATGATAAGCTTTTAGTTCAATATTTAATTTCTCAGCGTTGTCGGGTTACCCCTGCTATCTGGGATGATCAAGATCTGGATTGGACTGCTTTCGATTATATCATACTTCGATCTCCCTGGGATTATTTCCTTAAAATAGAAGCGTTTACCGCATGGTTAGATCGAATGGATCGAGGTAAGTATAAAATATTCAATCCGATCTCTGTGATCCAATGGAATAAAAACAAAAATTACTTGTTACGATTTAGAGATTTAGAAGTGCCTATACCTGCATTCCATTTTTGTAACCAAGGCCAGACTTATGATTTAAAACAAATCTTGAACACACACCAGTGGGAAAAAGCAGTCATCAAACCAGCTGTTTCTGGTGGCGCTCATAAAACCTGGGTGACGGATCATACACTTGTCGCATCGCACCAACAAGAGTTTGATGCATTGATTTTAGTTCAAGATATCATCATTCAAAAATATTCAGAAGAGATTACCCTTCAGGGAGAATTGTCTTTAATCTACTTCAACAAAAAATTTAGTCACGGAGTGGTTAAAAAAGCAAAAGAAGGAGAGTTTAGAGTACAAGCTCAATATGGAGGCAGGCATCAACCCTATGTTCCGACAGACAATCTTTTATTTCAGATCGAACCTATTTTATCCTTTATTCAGGAACCGCTTTTATATGCTCGGATAGATGGTTTTTTGGATGATCAATACAAATTTTGGCTTATGGAATTAGAATTATTAGAGCCGGTATTGTTTTTTGACAGTGATCCAAATGCAGGTCCACGATTCTATCATGCGATATTGGAAATGATGAATCAATAATAGTAATGCTTTCAGTCAAAAGTTGGATCAAGAATATTATGACATATATCCATTTTTGATTTTATCAACAAGAGAATAAAATCCCCTACATCCATACGGGATGTTACTGATAAATTGTCTTTGCTTATATAAAAAGACCGAAAGAAGCGAAATTAATTTCGCAAAACTATTAAAATCCCTGGGATCTAAAATCCCTGCTTAGCTACTCCATCTTTTATAGCTTGAAGTGCTTTAACCTCACCCATAAGGCAAGTTAATTTATTACCCTTGCCATCATTGCCTTGGGCCATATAACCACCACGTGCAGTTTTAGTGATGATTGCATCTTTCATTTCTACGTTTTTCTCTTTGGTCTTCACGTTGTATGCTCTTACTGGCTCTATCATAATTAGTATTATTTTTTCAATTAAGAACGCAAAAGTAATCAAAATTAGTCTCTTCAAGGGCGATGAAGTTAAGATTGTGTTAAACACAAGAGAGACTTATTCTATTCACCTGATAATCAAATAGCTTTAAGGAAGCAAACTTTTAAAATATTAAACACAAATGAATAGAAAATCATTTTTACTTACACTCGGAGGGTCTGTCGGGGTAGGTATATTGTCAAATCCATTGCTCGGACAACCCGAACCAAAGCCGGTAGTCATACCGTCAGATAAGGTCAAAGAATTTGTAGGAGCTAGTCATTCTAATCTGGATAAAGTCAAAAATCTGGTAGTTGAATTTCCTAATTTAGTATATGCTTCCTGGGATTGGGGTGGAGGAGATTTTGAATCTGGCATTGAAGCTGCAGGTCATGTGGGCCGAAAAGACATTGCTCAATATTTATTGGACAAAGGATCACGTAGTAATATTTTTTTATTGACTATGATGGGCAAATTTGATTTAATACAACAATATCTAACAACATTTCCTGATCATCTCACGATGCGAGGCCCTCACGGGTTTTCATTACTGCATCATGCCATGAAAGGCGGCGAAGAGGCCACGCGGCTCGTTGAGTATCTACAAGGCCTAGGTTTGAAAGAAACCAAATTTAGCTTGTAATCTTAATGATATAATATTTTTATTTTAGACTATATAAATTAAATAAAACAATAAATGAAAAATACAATCACGCTCTTTTTGCTTTGCTTATCCTATTTTAGTCTTGCACAAATGGATGTACCGGCAGTGGCAGGCAATCCTAGAGCTACCATTTCCGAAGAAGTCGGTATCACCAGCATTACACTCAAATATTCTCGTCCAGATGTTGCTGGGCGCGAAGGAAAAATTTGGGGAAGTGTAGTGCCCTATGGATTTAGTACGAATAGTTTTATTACCAATAAAAATACTGCTCCCTGGAGAGCAGGGGCAAATGAAAACACGACAATCTCCTTCGAACACGATGTAAAAGTAGAAGGTAAACCTATAAAGGCAGGTACGTATGGTATTCATATGGCAGTATGGCCTGATAGCGTCTTGTTGATACTGTCCAATCAAAATGATGCCTGGGGCAGTTTCTACTATGAACAAAAACATGATGCATTGCGCACTATCGTAAGACCACAGATGAATGACAAGAATGTGGAATGGCTCAAATATGAATTTATCGATTATAAACCTATGAGTACCACGGTAGCAATGTTATGGGAGAAGCTGATTGTGCCGTTTAAAGTAGAAGTAGATGTTGACAATATTGTAATTTCTAGACTAAGAGATCAAGTCACGAGCCAGAAAGGATTTAATTCAACGAATATGTTGCAAGCAGCACAATGGTGTTTAAATAAAAACATCAATCTCGATGAAGTTTTAGTTTGGAGTCAACGGGCAGTATCCGGATTTAATGGTCAGCGGAGTTATGTCACTCTAAACAATTTGGCAATTGCATATACTAAATTAAATAAAAACAATCAGGCTGACTCCGTAATGAATGAGGCCCTGACCATGGCTAGCCCTGCACAATATGCTGCAAGCGGTCGATCACTCATCACACAAAAGCGGTATGATAAAGCAATGGAGATCTTTTTAATGAATAAACAAAAAAATGGTGACTCCTACTTCGTAAATTTTGGATTCATGTTTGGATATGCAGCCAAAGCTGACTTTAAGAATGCTATTCTTCATGCCGAAAAAGCACTTGCGCAGGCTACAAACGATGGAGCAAAAAAACAAATTGAAGCTAACCTCGCTAAACTCAAAGAGAATAAGGATATTAATTAAAACACGACCTCTGATGGAGTCAGGACTCATCAAAGTCGATAGACCCGTAGGGTGTTCGAACTTTTGTACAAGGACTTTATCCAAAAGCTTTCGATATGAAAGTTAGCGCTAAAAGATTACTATGGATGTAATAGTCCCTTTAATCTCGGATTAATGGTGCTTGTTGCGTCCAGTATTAACTTTAAAATAACCATTTGCCATGTGGGAATCTCCCGATTTATCATTTATTTCGGCCTCGCAAAACTCATTGTCCATTATGAAACTGTATATAGTCGCCTGTTGCGTTTTTGTTTTTAATTCTACGATAGCCCAAAATCAAGACTTCCAATCTCAATATCAAATCACAGTATATAAATCTGACCTACCCCTCAAAATAGATGGTGACTTAGGCGAACCAGTGTGGTCAAAAGCAACGGCAGTAGGGGATTTTTGGGAAAAGTTTCCATCGGATAATACCAAAGCGCTCTTGAACACCACGATTCAAGCTGCATACGATCAGAAATATATTTATTTTTCGATCACCAGCTTTGATAGTACTGATCATTATATAGCACCTTCGTTGAAGCGTGACATTTCCTTGAGAATGCAAGACGGAGTATCCATCATTCTCGATCCTGTGAATAAAAAGAGTAATGGCTTTGGATTTTCCGTGACTCCTTATAATGTACAGACGGAATATCAATTTGGCGCCAATACGGGTTCAATGGATTTAAGTTTTGCCTGGGATAATAAATGGATTTCAGCAGTGAAACGAATGTCAGATAGATATGTCATAGAAATAGCGATACCATTCAAGACCTTACGATTTGATGCAAGCAATAAGATTTGGGGGTTTAACATAATCCGTAGTGATCAAAAAAATAATAAATTTTATACCTGGACCAATGTACCCGTTCAATTTCCTGGATTTGATTTAGGATATCTTGGTACGATGACTTTTGAAGATGAGTTGCCTTCGGTGAAAGGGAATGCATCGCTGATACCTTATATTACTACAAAACTGGATCATGACCCAGAAAATAAAGTCAGCACAAAAGGTAAATTTAATGCTGGATTTGATGCTAAAGCCTCCTTGACACCCTCCCTTAATCTCGATCTTACTGTCAATCCGGATTTTTCACAAGTGGATGTGGACGAGCAAGTCACTAACTTGACTCGATTTAATATATTTTTTCCTGAACGTAGAACTTTCTTTTTAGAGAATGACGATATCTTCTCAAGTTTCGGAGCTCCACCGTTTAGACCATTTTTTTCCAGAGCTATTGGTCTTGATGGTGAAGGTCAGACTATACCGATTTTATTTGGAGCTCGTATCAGCGGTAATCTCAATCAAAAAACCAGAATAGGTGTGATGAATATTCAGACGGGAAGAAAAGGAGGATCTGCACCACAAAACTATTCGGCATTATCTATTCATCAGCGTGTGTTTTCCAGATCCACGATAAAAGCATATGCACTCAATCGTCAAGCAAGTCTTAAGTCGGATGAAATAAAAAACAATCCCTTAAAAGAATATGGTCGTAATGCTGGAACTGAATTTCAATTTACAGATAAACAAGGTAAATGGATGGGATGGGGCGGATATCATCTCTCACAAAAACCTAATGTAAAAGACCAAACTAGTTTTCATCAAATGGGATGGGGATTTAATGGCAGACAATTTACTACATTCACCGATTACGCCTCTTTTGGTAAAAACTATTATGCCGATATGGGTTTCATCAATCGACTGGAAACCTTTGCTTCTAAAGGGGATAATTATAATCTGGGTGATACGACCATTCGAAATGGATACACCCAGATATTTAATCAGAATGAGTTCTTTATCTATCCGAACAATAAACAAGTGGTGCGACATAATTTTGGATTTGAAAATTATGGGGGTTGGTTTCCAGATGGTAAACTTTCTGATCGGTTTCATCGATTAAGGTATTTTATATTTATGCGCAATACGGGAATGTGGGCCTTCCGTATGGACATTCAACAAGACAATCTTCGCTATTATTTCCCTATACCTTCCGAGAAGCCTTTACCTCCGGGCATGTATCACTACACCAGTGGAAATATTCAATACACTTCAGATACTCGAAAGAATTTCAAGTTTGAAGCAGGCGTTCGATTGGGCCAGTTTTACAATGGGACGATCAATCAATTTAATGCAGGGCTCTCGGTCAGTCAACAGCCTCATTGGAATATCACGATGAGGGTAGAGTATAATTATCTCAAATTTCCTTCTGATTATGGGAATACCAGATTGTGGTTAATCAGTCCTAAGACAGAAATTAATTTTGCGAATAATTTATTCTGGACTACTTTTTTCCAATACAATACTCAACGGAACAACTTTAATATCAATAGTCGGGTGCAGTGGAGATATAAACCCATGTCAGATTTATTCATAGTCTATACAGACAATTATTTTACCGATACTTTTATCAATAGGAATCGGGCTATAGTATTAAAATTAAACTACTGGTTGTCGATATAATTCCCCGGATATTGCGTATTGAGGATTTGATCCTATTCATATAATTTATTTATTTTTATTCATACGATGTAATCCTCTGATGCTGACCCTCAAAACCATACAAGCATTGGCTCTTTCCTTCCCGGATACGGATCAGCACCCTCATTTCGATCTTATTTCTTTTCGGGTCAATAAAAAAATATTTGCTACCCTCAATATGCCTGTTAAGCGATGTACCCTGAAGTTTAATTTAGAATTTCAAGATATATTTACTTCATTGGGCAAGGGAAAGATCTATCCTGTACCGAACGCCTGGGGCAAGCTTGGATGGACTACAGTGGAACTTCGTGATATGAAAAAAGATTTTTTAAGAGACGCCTTACTTATATCCTGGCGACTTACTGCTCCCAAAAAGTATGAAAAAATATACCCTGATTGGTACATAGACCAGGAATAGAATTACTGTGTTACGACCTATTCGAATACAATGCGCGAAAACGTTAGCCGACATTGTAGAGCTATATGACTTTAGAAGGACGAAACCTTGACCATCTAGCCGGTAAACTGCACCTTTCATTGCTTGCTTAGGGTTTGACAAAATAGAAGCAGTTAATGATTTCCCCTATTCAAATTTATTCCTTATTTTTGGTAGCAGAATAAGGGAATTCATTCGTCAAGTGATAGGCGTTCCTTTGTGTTAAGCACAATAGTAAAAGACAGACAATTATGAGTAAAAACAAAAACAGAAAGCCGCCTATTCTTACTCCTAATCAACAACGACACATGGTAAAACCACAACCAACACCTACCGTAGTTTCACTTCTTGACACAATGGTTGACGGCAGAGAGTTTGAAAGTCTGATAAAACTTAAACAAGTTAATATTGACCTATTAACAGAAATAAGGCGAGCTTTAAAGGATATAAGTGACTTAAGAGGCAAACCAAACATTGCATATTTAGCAAATGTTGTTAACCCTAATATTAAAGCAGTTCGTTCTATTGAATATAGCGATGATTTACCCTTCTCGGAGTTAGTAAATACTGTGCCTGCTGCTGCAAATGACATTGACATAATATTAGTTACGCCTGGAGGTTCAGGAACTCAGGTTGCAAAATTTGTTGACAAACTAAGACCAAGATTTGACACGGTATCTTTTATCCTTCCAAACATTTCAATGAGTGCTGGGACAATGTTTGCTATGTCTGGTGACGAAATTGTAATGACAAACAGTTCTTACTTAGGACCTATTGACCCACAAGTCCCAAACAAAGACGGTATGTATGTACCAGCCCAATCAATCTTAACCCTAATTGAAGAAATACAAGCCAAAGGCGATATTGCATTAAAGAAAGGACTTAATCCAGAGTGGACTGATTTGCAAATCTTACGACAAATTGACCCGAAAGAAATTGGCAACGCAATTAATGCAAGTAAATATTCTGTAGAACTGGTTGAAAATTATCTTCACGATTACAAATTTAGAACTTGGACAAACCACTCTAATGGAACACCAGTAACACCAGATGAAAGAAAACAAAGAGCGAATGACATTGCTAATCAACTATGTAAACATTCTCTTTGGAAATCTCACGGTAGAGGAATTACAAGAGAATCAGCTTGGGATGTTTGTAAACTTAAAATAACCCACTCTGAATCAATAGATGGTTTAGACAGAGCAATTAAACGCTTATGGGCACTTTTTTACTGGCTTTTTGAAAATACAGCAATTTTTAAGACATTTGTATCAGAACATTACAGTTTAATGCGTAATGATAGAACTTTAATTAACCAAAAATAATAGCATGGAACGTAACGAAATTTTAAAATCGGTTGGTTTTTCAGATAACTTCCTAAATGCTCTAAATGAGTTTGAGAAGTCTGTTCCTAACGTTTTCTACGATGTTCCTTTTGACGAAAAAGAACAAATCTTTAATGTTGTTGACACCTCAGGACCATTACTAATTAATCGTCCAAACGACAATTACAATTCAAACATTATAATTCAACAAGCAGCTGTATGACGATCAACTACTGTGGCTAATCAAGTAAACAGCCCGGCTATCCATCGTTAAAAGATCCGCCTAGCATAACTTGCCCTGTATTGAAAGCATAATGAACACCGTATTTACAATTGTTCGACAAGTCATAGATTAATCACGTGATAGGCAGTCTCTTAACTTCAATCTTTGGACTATAATGGTACTCTTTCCAAAACGAATTAGGTTTTACCTTATTATTGACTAGTTACTTCCAATCATGCGATACACAGGACTATAATCGATTGCGAACTCGAAAGGCGGAAAAGAAATAAAAATTACTCCCCAAGAACATCTGATTTAACTTTAGGTCAACAAATGCATCGTACATTAAAATTTATTCTTCAGATGATGAGCGGGTTGGTTGTTACTTACTTACTGGGTTTTGTCATTATTTATACTGTTCAGGATCGGTTTATTTTTCAAAGACAAATCTTACCGCTTGATTTCAAATTTTCTCATGAAGCCCAAGAGGTGATCATATTTACTTTAGATCATTTAAAGCTAAGTGCCCTTTTGTTTAAATCACGCGATTCTACCAAAGGACTGATATTATATTTCCATGGAAATAGACATTCTTTAGAGCGATGGGGTCGTAATGCGCCTGAATTGACCACCTTAGGCTATGATGTATTGATGGTTGACTACCGCGGATATGGTAAGAGCGAAGGAAAGCCTACAGAACAAGGGCTGTACCAAGATGCAGAGGCCTTATATGCATGGGCTAAGGAAAAATATCCTGATGCACCACTGATCTATTACGGTAGATCATTAGGCACAGGAGTAGCCACTCATCTTGCAATCAATCATTTACCTCAAAAACTAGTGCTTGAAACTCCATACGATGAATTGAAAAATGTAGTACCTTCTTATTTTAGGTTTATGTTGCATTTTATACCACTCCGACATGCGTTTCGCAATAATGAGCGAGTACCCAATATCGCCTGCCCTATATTGATCCTTCAAGGCACCCAAGATCAAATCGTTCCTTTAGCCTCAGCCCTGGGGCTCAAACCATTATTGAAACCCACCGATCAATTTGTTATCATTGATGGTGGTCGGCATAATAATTTGAATCGACATGAAGAGACTAGAAATGCTTTGAAGGTGTTTTTGAAATAGTAAGGGCAGCGAAACTCCCAATTGTTACGTTTATTTTAATCATAAACAGCGCTCTATCCTGAAAACGAAAATTTTATATCTAATGCTCTCATTCGTTTTTATATTGTCTTGCTCAAAAACGAATAAAAATCTTAACAAATTAATCGAATGGCAAGTGGGCCATGACTTACCCGAAGCAATAACATGGGTCAGTAGTGAAGCTGGTGGCTTTATTTATCTTGAAATTAATCGCAATTCTCTTTGCTCGAATACAGGTATTCAAATTACAATTCAACACAACGGAGTAGTCATATTCAAAGAAAATATTGAAGCTCATATTTTCACTAAAAACATTGAGATTCAAGCCAATTCCAAATTAGAAATTATAAGCAAGCTATTTGATATACCTGGTAGTGATGTGGTTTGCAAATGGTTAGGATTAGCTGACTGTAAAGTTGAATTTTAAATGAATTAAGACATTTGCTATATGCTGACCTTCTATCGGATTA
>JAYSTG010000055.1:0-5713 GCA_043719965.1 Saprospiraceae bacterium
AGAATGAATCCTGATCGTTAAATTAAAGAGCTTATGAAACCCCTGGATGATTTTGTTAATAAAAATTAATTGAGCAATTTTTATATAAACAATTACAAAACAACAAAGTATCTTTACGAGCATTTTTATTTGAGCCAAAAACTGAAAAAAGAACGAAATGAAAAGAAAAGCCTTTCAATGGAGCGTTAGTACTCTATTTTTACTGGTTTTATTCGCCTGCGGGGGCGGTAGTAAGCAATCAGGATATTTGTCTGGTGTGAAAGATCGTCCAAAATGGAAAGGAATCAACCCATATGGTATGGTTTATATTCCTTCTGGAACCTTGCATACCGGTCAAAGTGATCAAGACATCTTTAGTGCTTATATCCAAAAACCAAAAGCGATATCCATCTCTGGATTCTATATGGATGATACTGAAATTACTAATAATGAGTATCGTGAATTTATAGAATATGTAAAAGATTCATTAGCACATACCTTGATGGGAGATATCATCGAAAATGAAGATGGCAGCACATCTATCGATTGGGAACTTGAAATCGATTGGTCTGTCGAAGAATTAAGTGAATTATATTATCAAGGCGAAGACAAATTGGGTAACAACGAAATAGATGTTAGAAAATTAGTCTATACGAATAGTTGGTTTGACCTCAGGGCTGCAGCTGGTGCAAAAAAAGGCACTCCTAGAAAAAATTTCATCAAAAAAGAATCTACTGAAATATATCCCGACACCTTAGTGTGGATCCGTGATTTCGCCTATTCATACAATGACCCTATGGCTAGAAATTATTTCTGGCATCCAGCTTACGATGATTACCCAGTAGTGGGTGTTAATTGGAATATGGCAAATGCATTCAGCCACTGGCGTACATCTATGTGGAATAAATTTAGACCGGACGAGATTAATTCTGAAGGATTCAGACTTCCTACAGAATATGAATGGGAGTATGCGGCTCGAGGTAAAAAAGAAATGGCTGCATTCCCTTGGGGTGGCTATTATGTTCGTAATTCTAAAGGCTGTTTACTCGCCAATTTCAAACCTGGTCGAGGTAATTATCCTGAAGATGGTGGGCAATATACCGTAGAAGTTCATTCCTATTTCCCAAATGAATATGGCTTATTCAATATGGCTGGAAATGCTGCAGAATGGACAGTAACCGCTTACTTTGATAATGCAAATAATTTTACACATGATATGAACCCTGATATCAAGTACGAAGCTAAGCCTGGTGATCCTGAAGTCTATAAACGCAAAGTAGTTAGAGGTGGGTCATGGAAAGATATTTCTTATTACCTCCAAACCGGTACTCGTACGTACGAATATCAGGATACTACTAAATCATATATCGGATTCAGAAATGTACTCACCTTCTTAGGTCGATCTATAAACGATTTTAAATAGATCTAACCTAATTCGTATTCGACACGTTTCTATTCTTGCATTTAATTTCAACTAAATAATCTAACTAATTAAATAAATCTTTATTTTCCTATGGCAACTTGGTATAAAACATCACAGTTTAAGTACATGAAAAACTTTGTGATTGGTATTGGTGCTTCACTTGTTATGCTTGGAGCGCTCTTCAAAATCGAAAGTTTACCTTATGCAAGTCTTTTCCTTACTATTGGTCTGGTGACTGAGGCAATTTTATTCTTAATGCTCGGTTTGTTACCTCCAGAGAAAGATTATTACTGGGAAAAATTATATCCTGGCATAGAAGATTATCACGCTGATGTACCTGCCATCTTACCTGGTGTCGGTGCTGTGGATGCTAATTCCAAGAAACCAGTTCGACCTATAAATGGGGAGATCGTAGAAAACCAGCTTGGAGGAATGTTAACTGAGCTTCAAGGTATGAGTAAGAGTATGGGCTCGTTAAAAGCCTTCCAAGAAGTAGACTTTAGTAAGACTAAGGATCAATTAAAATCTGTTGCCGATTTTTATGGCAAATTGAATGAAGCGTTTATCGTACTTCAAGGCTCTGTAGAAGATGCTAAACGAACTCAGCAAGAATTAGGGATTCTTTCTAAAAGTCTCAGCTCTATGAATGGCTCCTATTCTAAAATGAATGAAGCATTTGGTTCTATGCAGGCTTCTGCTGAAGATGCTAAAAAGACGCAACAAGAATTAGGGATTCTTTCTAAGAGCCTCAGCTCTATGAATGGCTCCTATGCTAAAATGAATGAAACATTTGGTTCTTTGCAGGCTTCTGCTGAAGATGCTAAAAAGACTCAACAAGAATTAGGACTTTTGTCTAAGAGCTTGACTTCCCTAAATGGAACGTATGGCAAAGTAAATGATGCATTTAATTCATTACAAGGGTCAGCAGATGACGCTAAAAAGACTCAAGATCAATTACATAGTTTAGCACAGAATTTAGCTTCAATGAATAAAGTATATGGAAATATGCTTACAGCAATGACTGCTAAATAGAAATTAATAAGAGTAATAATAATTTACAAGACAACATAACTGAGTCATGTCTATACCAAAGGAGCCAAGGCAGTTGATGATCAACCTGATGTATCTGGTACTCACTGCGCTACTTGCACTAAACGTGTCCGCTGAGATCTTTAACGCTTTCCGGGTGGTCAATGATGGCCTCAAGAAAAACAATGTGGTACTGGATGAAGCTAATACCAAAATTCCTGCTGAAGTGGATAAACTGGCAAGAAAAGATGAAGTAAAACTTCGTACGTATGCTGATCGAGCCAATCCTGCTCGAGCAATCAGTAAAGAATTTAATGAGTTTATCCAAGGTATGCTGGATACTATGATCAATGAGACTGGTGGTTATGAAACGGTTGAAAATACCGGGGTTACACACCTTAAAGGTGAAAAAAATAAAGATGTAACGACCAGATTACTCGTAGGAAAAAATCCTAAAAACAATAATGGATTAGGTGCCGAAATAGAGAAAAAAATTGAAGAAACTAAAAGCAAGTTTTTAACACTGATCGATACTGCTGATCAGGCTGACTTTTTAAGTAAAATGTCTATGCGAGTAGATACTGCTTGGAAGGCCACCAAGAAGAAAAACTGGGCTCATTTCAATTTTTATCAAATGCCATTGGGTGCCACACTTCCTATTCTTAATAAACTTCAGAATGATGCTAAAAGTACTGAAGCTGCTGTGCTTAATTACCTCATGGGAAAAGTAGGAGGTGAAGACATCAAATTCGATAAATATCAAGTGGTATCTGCTCCTAAAAAGAGTTATATCATCAATGGTGAAAAATTTGAGACTGATCTTTATCTGAGTGCTTCCTCCTCCAATGTAGGGACCAATATGACAGCATCTGTGAATGGCGCAAATGTGCCGGTAGTAGGTGGTGTTGCGAAATACTCCTCTACAGCAAGTGGTGTGGGTGTTAAAAAATATAAAGCTCGATTTTCTGTAGTTAATCCCGTCACTGGTTTAGTCACCACTCAAGAAAATGAATTTGAATACGAAGTAGGTGAGAGATCTGTTACTATTTCTGCTGCAAAAATGAATGTACTTTACAAAGGTGTGGACAATCCTATTGAAGTGTCAGCAGCCGGTACTTCCAGCAATCAAATCAACGTTTCCTTAGATGGCCCGGGTTCGATCAAGAGAAACGCTGATAATACCTATACCGTAAATTTACTGAATACAGCCAGAGCAGGGACTAAATGTTTTATTAATGTAAGTGCTGGTGGCGCTAGTTCTAAAAGAGAATTCCGTATCAAAGCTATACCTGACCCTATCCCCAGGTTAGGAGCTGTTAAAACGAATAAACTCGGCAATGGGGAGTTCAAGGCTCAACTAGGTGTAGGGGCTCATCTGGATAATTTTGACTTCGATGCTAAATGCGATATCGTAGGATTCAATTTGATTCGAACTTCAAAGGGGGAGGACCTTATGGAGGTAACTAACGTAGGACCACGATTTTCAGGGGAAGCAGCAAGAGTCATCAATATGGCTAAACCAGGTAACACTTATGTATTTACAAATATAAGAACTAGATGTCCTGGTGACGAAGTATCCAGACCTCTTAGTGATATATTCATCCAAATTCAATAACCTCAACTTCAATTATTATGAAATCTAGAACATTGATATTTTCACTTGTATTGGCAGGTATGTCAGTAGGGTTCGCCCAAAGACCGGAGAATGTAATCACCGAGTCCAGTGAGCCACAAGATAGTAGTATTTTTATGGATGACATTGTTCGAAGGCAGACCATGTTAGATCAGCGGGTATTGCCCTGGGAGGTTCTTCGTGAAGCAGATATACCCTGGCAGAAAAAAGTATGGGAGGTAATCGATGTTCGTGAGAAATTGAATATGGCATTCACTTATCCAAAAGCACCTTTATTTACCTTATTACATAATGCTGCAAGTTCAGGGCTAGTAGCGGCATTTAAAGATGAAGAATTTAAACAGTTTATTCCTACTAGTGAGTTGGAAGGAATGTTGATTCGTTTTGATAGTACTTCCGTTACCGATCCGGAGACATTTGAAACCAAAGTCGTTGTAACTAAAAATGAGATAGGAATCGACGATATCAAATTTTTTAGAATAAAGGAGATGTGGTACTTTGACAAAGAAATATCTCGAATGAAAGTAAGAATTTTGGGTATTGCACCTGTAAGAGAAAGAATAATCGCTGGAAAAGCTGAAGATCAACCAATGTATTGGTTATATTATCCTCAAATCAGAGAGATACTGGCCAGATCCAGAGCTTACAATGATTTTAATGATGCTTCTCCGATGAGCTGGGATGATATATTCGAAATGCGAAGATTTTCAAGCTATATCTTTAAAGAGACCAACGTACAGGACCTGAGATTGAAAGATCTTTTCCCGGATGATGGGGTCGCTCGACTCAGAGAAAGTGATAAAATCAAAAACAAACTCTTCAACTTTGAGCATGACCTTTGGGAATATTAATCGAAGTTGAAATATTTTAAAATACTAAAAAACCGGTATCTTTCTCAAGTGCCGGTTTTTTTTATCCCAGATCAAATTTGATACCTTGCGCTAATGGAACTGTTGATGAATAATTGATTGTGTTCGTCTGTCTCCTCATGTACGCTCTCCATGCATCGGAGCCACTTTCTCGACCACCTCCTGTTTCTTTTTCTCCTCCAAATGCACCGCCAATTTCAGCCCCGCTTGTACCGATGTTGACATTTGCTATCCCACAATCGGAACCATTGACAGATAGAAACCTTTCTGCTTCTTTAAGTTCATTAGTCATGATTGAAGAGGAAAGTCCTTGAGGCACATTGTTTTGAATCTGTATAGCTTCATCTAGGGTGTGATATTTCATAATGTACAATATCGGAGCGAAAGTTTCTTGTTTTACCATATTCATGGATGCATTTACTTCCGCTATACATGGCAGTACATAACAGCCGCTTTTAAAATCCTTGCCGGAGAGGGCTCCATGGGTGGTGAGTAATTTGCCACCCTCTACGACTATTTGTTTTATTGCCTTCAAGTAAATTTCCACAGCTTGTCGATCAATCAAAGGGCCCATATGGTTTTTTGATAGTAATGGATTTCCTATTTTCAACTGCTTATAAGCTTTGATTAATCCTTCTACAACTTTTTGATAAATGTCTACATGGATGATCAACCTCCTGGTACTAGTACATCGTTGTCCGGCAGTACCTACAGCTCCAAATACTGATCCTGCTATCACCACATTGAGGTCGGCACTTGGAGTAATGATGATCGCATTAT
>JAYSTG010000541.1:0-8008 GCA_043719965.1 Saprospiraceae bacterium
GATCTACAAGGCAAGCTATTGTATTCAAAAAACAAACAGATCGCTCCAACTGGTAAATCTTTAATAAGGCTTAACCTAGAGCAATGGAGTACCGGAATCTATACCGTAATTTTGGAAGGTACTATTAAAGAGAATAAAAGTCCATTCTATTTAAGCCGGAAGTTGATAAAGCAGTAAAAATTAAATTCTAAAATTTTTATTAGAAGAGCAATAGTTATAGGATACTTCAAATCTTATGCTTTCTTCTTTGTGATACGATCTTAAGAAGCTTATCCAAGATGTTATCTACTACATTGGAAGACATGTCTTTGGATGCTTTAAATGTCAAATATACTCCGCAAAGTGAAATTAATAATGAAGTCATCCAGGCGCCCAAATGTACATTCATGATAAAAGAATCTGCAAGCTTATCAAACATTTTGGACACCATGATGTATACAACAAAAAAAATAATGGCTATTAACAAGGGGTATCCAAATCCCCCTTTTCTTACGATGGCTCCCATGGGTGCTCCAATAAACAAAAACATGATGCATGCAAAAGCCAATGTAAATTTTTGGTGGAATTGAAGCCAGTGTTGAATTTCCTTTTTCTTAAACGATTGAATAGAATAAATGACATTTATAATTTCAGATTGTACAATATTTGCACCGGCACCTGTTTCTTTAAATAACCTACTCTTGCGATTCCGATCGAGGAGTTCATAAAAATGATTCACCTTCATCTCTGGTTTCAGGTCCACGATCATCGTATCTTGGCTAACATTAAAAGTTTTGGTATTAAGTTGAGAGACTACACCACGTACATTATTAAAACTGTCAATCTTGGTAGACACGCTCGAATTACTGCCTGTGTCTATAGCTATTTCTGGGATCTGTGGAGATGTATTATTCGCACGACCAACCGTATCAGGCAAAAACATCTTTGATACCCCCAGTCCGACTTTCTTCTGGCCACTAATTATGGTTTTATGAAAGGTATCGATCTGAACTAATAACTGTTGTGTGGTCAACATTTTTCGATCGGAGGTATACCTGCTTTCATCGGTGACATCCACCTCGAACTCATCAAGGTCAAAAGACTTTTTATAAGAAGAAAATTGATATCGCATCAACGGGTAATTCTTGCGACCTCCTTCTTTGTATGAAGGTAGGGGCTCTTCCACTTGTTCACCATCTTGTAACTCCAGTACGAATCGATGACCTTCATCTGTGGTATACATTGATCCTTTTTTAGCGCGCGTACAATATATAAGATCATCACGCTTACTTTGATCATAGATGATGACATCTTCTATACTTTTGTTATCGGCCAGCTTTTTACCAATGAATATAGAATAATTGAAAAAATCAGTATTAAAGACACCTGCTTCTAATGCCAACGCTGGTTTTTTTCTTCGAATATCAGCCAACCTGGTGTGGAATTTCAAATTAGCCTTAGGTATGATAAAATTTGATGCGAGAAAAGACACACCGAAAACGAAAAAAGACACAATAACCAAAGGTGCCATGATTCGCAATAAACTGATACCCGCAGATTTCATGCTTGACAATTCATAGTGTTCGCCCATATTTCCAAAAACCATCACAGAACCTAATAATACTGCAATGGGTAATGCGAGTGGGACAAATGATATGGTCATGTAACTGATCAACTCTATAATCTGAAAAAAACTCACCCCTTTACCAATAATCTCATCGATGTACAACCAAAAAAACTGCATGGTAAATACAAATAATGCAATCAAAAAAGAAAGCAACATTGGTGGTACATAAGAACGAATCAATAAACGATCGATTTTTTTCAGGCGACCGAAGACAGAAATCATAGTGCAAAAGTAAACCCTTATAGCTTGTATGAAATAACTAATTTGTGACAATATAATATTATAACATATTTTAACTTTGAAACACATATCAAGTTAAATTATTCTATTTAATTAATTGATTATCAATGCTTTATGTTTTAGCCCTTTTTCGATTGATTTGATTTATACTTAGTATTTTGCAATAAAGTAAAATTAGTGTAACCTAAATTCGTTAACAACCGTCAATCTCCTCGTACAATGGATCAGCTGGAATTCCGTGACTTTGTCCGGGCTCATCAAAATAAAATCTTTCGATTTGCACTGCGCCTGATTCAAAGAGAAGAAGAAGCCAAAGACATTGTACAAGATGTATTGATCAAAATCTGGGATCGAAGGGAGGAAATCGACAAAATCGATAACCTGGACGGATGGATGTTTACAGTCACTCGAAATCTTTGCATAGATCGTATCCGTGCCCGAAAAAACCACTTAGATATCAGTACACAAGTTCAGGTAGAGGACAAACAAGATTCTCCACATGAACAGACCGCTAAAAATCAACTGATGAACTTAATTAAAAAATTGATCAATGAGATGCCGGAAAAACAAAAACTGGTGATTCATTTACGAGATATCGAAGGGCTCTCATATGATGAAATTGCCACTTCTTGCGGAATTCCGTTGGCTCAAGTTAAAGTCAATTTGCATCGCGCTCGACTCAGTCTTAAAGAAAAAATACTTCAATCTGGACTATATGGACAGCTTTAAAGAAAATATTAAAATGTTGCTCGATAAATATTGGGCAGGGGAATCTTCTCTGGAGGAGGAGACGACGCTATTAAATTACTTCAATCAGTCTGTAGTGGATGAAGAATTTAAAGTTTTTCAACCCTTATTCAACTATTTTGAACGCGAGCGATCCACTACTGTAGATCTTGAAGATCAGGTCATGGAAAGAATACAAAAGCAAAAACTAGTGACCAAGGTGATCTCAATGCAATGGAAGCAAATGGTCGCTCTAGCTGCGTCTTTTTTACTTTTATTAAGCCTGGGCATTTTTATGTATCAAACCAATAAATCACAACAAGAAAAACAAATAGTCATGACCGATACCTTCCAGTCGCCAGAAGAAGCCTTAGCTCAAACTAAAGCGGCCCTACTCTATCTTTCCAATCGAATGAATAAAGCAGCAGATAAAGCCACTAAATCAATTTCCAAAACAGAAAATCTAAATATTCTCAATTAAGTATAACCAATTTATAATTTCTATACCCATGAAAAATTTAATTATTATCCCGCTGGTATTGAGTCTGGGCATGGTCTCGGCTCAAAATGATGCCATTTCAAAATTCTTCAAAGCATATGAAGATGACGAACGATTTAGTTCTGTGTATATAAGTCCAAAAATGTTTCAATTGGTTTCCAAAATAAAAATTAATGATTTGGACCCAGATCTTCAAGATTTAATTAAAAACATAACGGGCCTTCACATCCTCAGTACCCATCAATCGCCCAAGGCTTTCTACAAAGAAGCGATCTCCAAGATTAATACCAAAGAGTATGAAGAGCTGATGAAAATAAGAGACAAGGGTGAAGATGTTTTGTTTTTGACCAAGACTACGGCCAATTCAGATAAAATCGAAGAACTATTAATGTTCGTAGGAGGAGATGATGAGTTTTCATTGATCTCTTTTGTTGGCGATATCGATCTCAATAAAATCGGTAGACTAGGCAAGTCGCTCAATATTGATGGCTCCGAACATTTAGAAAAAATTAAAAAGAACTAACCATGAAGGCTTTTATTCTCTCTCTTATTTTTATATTAAATATAAGTGCCCTGTCCATCGCTCAAGAGCAGAGTTTGAATGATTTCAAACGTGAATTCAATCATCGGGATGGTATCCGGACATTTACCATCCCGGGGTTTTTGGTTCGAATTGTAGGCAAAATAGCCTTAAAAGATGAAGATCCTATAGACCGATATGCACTGCAACCTCTCCTCAAAAATATGGGTTCAGTATCGATATTGTTTTCTGAAGGGGAAACCAGCATCCATCCTCGAGATATCGATAGATTAAAGGATGATCTTTTGGATGAAAAGTATGCGTTGCTGGTCAAAGTTCACGATGGTCAGGATGATATAGAAATTTTTGCATGGGAGAAAAAAGATGTCATCCGTCGACTGGTGTTTTTAGTACAACCAGATGATACCGACTTGGTATTAGTCAATGTCAGAGGGTATTTTACCGCAGATGATATCAGCAAAGTGGTAGAGCGCTATACCAAGAAACATGGAAGGAAATTGTAAATAAAATTTACTTCTTTCTAAACTTCAATACGCACCAGTCTCCACTCCTAGCATAATACACATCTTGTCCACCATAAGCTGTGATCAGGTTGATTATCTTTTGTAAGTCAGCATCTATAAAACCTGAATAAATCGCGATACCGGAAGGCACCAACAATCGAATGATATCTTCCGTATTTTTTACTAAGATATCCCTAGTGATATTGGCAAGAATGATATCATAAGATTTTGAATCTAGATGACTGAGTTGATCAGCTTGTGCAACGTGAATGTGACTACACTGATTCAAAATAATATTTTCATTTGTATTTTCCACAGACCAGATATCGTAATCAATAGCATCGATATCCGTAGCGCCAAGCTTTTCAGCAGCAATGGCAAGGATACCACTCCCGCATCCAAAGTCCAATACTCTATTGCCTTTAAAATCCAATTTCAACATTTCTTCCAATACCATACGGGTAGTAGCATGATGGCCTGTGCCAAACGCCATCTTAGGATCTATAATGATCTCATGCTTCAATGGTGCAGGCGCGTGAAACGTTGCTCGAATGTGAATAGTATCGGCTATCGTAATTGGTTCAAAGGATGATTCCCAGATAGCGTTCCAATTTTGTTGCCTGATAAGTTCTTGCCTTAAAAATGGGTGAATACCCAGAATCTCTTCCATCAAACCAGGCGTGATCAAAAGTTCGGGGATATATCCTTCAATGCTAGATTCTTTTTCTTCGAATGCTTCGAAACCTAAGTCATATAATCGTGCCGAGGCGATATCGCCTATGATTCCTTCAAAATCAAATCGGTAATAATTTTGATTGAGTTCATCCATAGATTGATTTGTTATAAGCTTCCCAGGTATTGATCATCAATGCACAGACGGTCATAGGTCCTACACCACCGGGTACCGGAGTTATATAGGAACATTTAGATGCTACTTGATCAAAATCAACATCTCCAACTAATTTGGTTCCTTTTTTGGTATTGGAATCTACGATTTGATTCATTCCAACATCGATTACAACTGCTCCATTTTTTACCATTCCTGCTTTGACAAAATGGTTAGCCCCGATAGCAGCTATAATAATATCAGCCTGTCGAATAATATCATTCAAGCCCACTGATTTGGAATGACACAAAGTCACGGTACAATTTCCCGGATATCCTTTTTTGGATAATAAGACGGAGATGGGAGTGCCTACGATATTGCTTCGTCCCAGGACAGTAACATTTTTTCCTTCTGTCGGAATCTTATAATATTCAATTAATTTTAGAATACCCAAGGGTGTAGCTGGTATATAAGATGGCAATCCAGTGACCATTCGACCCACATTTAATGGATGGAAACCATCGACATCCTTTCTGGGGTCTATCGCCAGGAGGATACACGTATCATCGATATGCCTAGGTAATGGAAGTTGAACGATAAAACCATCGATATCATCATTATGGTTCAATCCTTCAATGATATGCAATAAGTTCACTTCCGTAATATCGGCAGGATGATGGATCAATGTGGATTCGTATCCTGCTTCGGCACAGGATTTGATTTTGTTGCGAATATAGGAAGCACTTGCAGGATGGTCCCCTATAAGTATAGCTGCAAGATGGGGCGCTCTCCTTCCATGGGTTCGGGCCATTTTGACCTTGACCAATAACTCAGCCTTTATTGTTTTAGCTACATGCACACCATCTAATAATTGCATGAGGTAAAGATATGAATTTTGAGAGTAGCTTGCCCGTGCACTGCAATTTATTGCGGTGCGGTTTGCTTTATTCAAAGTATTGCAACGGAATAAATTCCATTGCACGAATACCCTGCTTTCCCGTGCACTGCAATTTATTGCGGTGTGAGTTAGTTACTAAGAGTATAATTACATTTTAAAGTTCACATACCATCAACAAATCCGTCTGCTCTTCTAGACCTAACATAAACTTATGTTCCCCGATATGTTTAAAACCATGGCGTTCATAAAATTGGATCGCTTTAGGGTTATGTTCCCAGACACCCAACCAGAGCACCTGGAAGCCAAGGCTTCTGCTCTGGTATTTTACAAAATCAATTATTTTAGTACCAATGCCTAATGCAAGGAAAGCCGGAACGATATAGATACGTTGCAATTCAGCACTCCACGGTGCATATTGTTCATGGCTATTGATACATAGATTGAGTTTGAAATAACAGGTAATTTCATGGTCAACATATCCAAAATAAAATTCAGATGTGGACTGTTTTAGTTCTTGCAGCAGTGTTTCTATACTAAATGCCCTTGATACATAAAGTTCATAATTCTCCGGTGTATTTAAATGGTAAAAGTTATGTCGAAAAGTGGTCAAAGAAATCTCACGAAGAAGATCGATCTGGTCCATCGTGACTTTATTGAATTTAATCCCGCCTAGATCCATATTTACTTTCGCAACCATCGTCTGATTGAATCCACTTTTTAATTTTTAATCTTATGAATAAACTCTTTTATGGTCACTGCTTGATCTTTTGAGTCGGTCAACGCATTGATAAAAGCACTTCCAATAATTGCACCTTGTGAAAAAAGACATGCCTGATCAAAAGTCTCTTTATTGGAAATGCCAAATCCAATAAGGCGAGCATTCTTCAAGTTCATTTTTTTTATTCGATCAAAATAAGCTTCCTGGTGTGTATCAATCCCAGCTTTGGCACCAGTGATAGCATTAGAGGATACCATATAAATAAAACTATTACTTATATCATCAATATGCCGAATACGAACATCGGGAGTCTGTGGAGTGATCAAAAACGAAATATTCATATCATGCTTTTTAAACATGACCTCATAATGTAGTTGATATTCATCGACTGGCAAATCAGGCAGGATAAGACCATCCACTCCACTCTCTTTAGCTTTATGTACGAACCGTTCTTCACCATATTGCATTACTTGATTAAAATAGCCCATGAGAATAAACGGCATTTTAGTCAGTCCGCGTGCTTCTGCAATTTGGTTGAATAATAAATCCAGGCTCATCCCATTTTTTAATGCCACCTGACTGCTAGCTTGGATCGTGGTACCATCAGCTAGGGGATCGCTATAAGGCATTCCAATCTCCACGAGGTCTACTCCTGCTTCATCTAATGCTTTAATTATGGCTACCGTATCATTCAAGTGAGGATATCCGGCAGTAAAATATATATTGAGTATTTGATGGCTTTTAGTAGCAAATAATTGATTCAATCTATTCATAACGGTCTAAGTATTTCATATAAGTTGCTAAATCTTTATCACCTCGACCAGACAGACAAATCACTATATTTTCTCCTGGTCGATATTTCATATATTCCAAAGCTGCTAGGGCATGTGCAGACTCTAAAGCAGGAATGATGCCTTCCAATCTGGTCAATAAAAATGCGGCTTTTACTGCGTCATCATCCGTAATAGAAATAGCCTCCGCCCTACCCGACTGTATAAGATGAGCATGCAACGGCCCTATACCTGGATAGTCCAAGCCTGCGGATATAGAATGAGGCTCTATGATCTGTCCATCCGAAGTTTGCATCAGTAAAGTCTTACTTCCATGTATAATACCAACAGATCCTAATACACTCGTAGCAGCACTACGACCACTGTGAATACCTTCGCCCGCAGCTTCTACTGCTACAAGCCTCACGGAATGATCTTCTAGAAAATGATAAAATGCACCTGCTGCATTACTTCCACCGCCAACACAAGCCATAACGGTATCTGGTGCGGATGTCCCAATATATTCAAACAATTGTTTTTTTATTTCTTCACTTATTACACTTTGAAATCTAGCCACCATATCAGGATAAGGATGAGGCCCGACTACAGATCCAATGATATAATGAGTATCAGCAGGATGTTGGATCCAATCGCGTATAGCTTCATTCGTTGCATCCTTCA
>JAYSTG010000542.1:0-2970 GCA_043719965.1 Saprospiraceae bacterium
TTTTTTTTAATTATTTTATCTGGAGGAGAAATTAATAAGAAAATTACAACCGAAAATGTAAGTATAGTGATAATAGACTTTAAATATTTACTAATAAAAGATTTTTCGTTACCGTCAATTGAGTCATTTTCGCCTTGATCGCTTGTTACATCTACTAAAGTAATAATATTTATTGTTCTAAGTAATGTATCCTTTGCTTTAGTTTGTGTTCCTTCATAAGAATGAATATTTTCATCTACTACTTGGACTTCTTCTGGGTAAGTTTCTATTATTCTGTTTTTTAAGCCAGATTTTACTTTACATTGGATATTAAATGTTTGTTTTTTTATCGGTTGCACAAAGTAGCTCCATTTCGATTGTTTTCCCTGCTCAATCACCTGTAATTTATCTGATTCATCTGAAATTTTGGCTATTCCCATTGGAAAAGGTACTAGATCAACTATCATTTTGCTATTGATTTCAAGATAATGATAGTCGCCTTTACGGGCTGCTTTGGTTGGATACAGTACATCTTCATCATACGAAATGTATACTTCACAAAAGGCAGGTATTCCTTTAATCATTTCATTGGGTATTGCAGCTAATAGTGCACCGTATTCTATTTTAATTGTTTTACCTGATTTTTTAATTATTTCAGCATTGTGAATCGCTTTTTTAAGCTCTGAATATAATTCACGAAAATAATTAGGAAGTTTTTCTTCGTTTTTTTTCGTCGAGAAGTATGAGTAAGGAACTACTGAATTTAGATAGAATTCTTCTGTTAGATCATTTTCAATATTGTAATTTTCAAATTCTGGTGTAAAGAACTGCAACTTTTGAAGTAACTCCTCATAAATTGTTTTATTAAGACAAGGCTCTACAATTATAGGCGATATTATTGCCGTACCATTCAATTTTTCATAATAGAATTTAATTAATTCCTTACTATTACAAAATGCTGACTTTAACAAATTGGGCGATACTAAAAAAATACCAATGTTTACTTCCTTTATTTTATTAAATATTATATCAGTAAAATCATCTCCAACGACCAGTTGACGATCATCCCAAAACTCAAAAATTATATTACCTGTTGATCCCTCTTGATATTTTAAAAAATTATCACGAAAGCTCATCATAAGATCTCTATCTTTATGGGCGTACGAAATAAATACTTTGTGTTTTTGTGTTTCCATTATATCAAAATATAATCTGTAATATGTGAATACAAACATTTATACTTTCCTCAATCCCCTCCAATCCTCCCCAAACCTACAACTACCATTTTCTATATTCAGCCATCCCGCTTATACTGCTGACCTTCACTATAAAATCCAACAGCAACTTACCTTACTCCATCTCCCTACGCAAATTTTTCAGTGTACACCATATTTGACTTCCATGCCGCTTTATTATATTATATATATTATATATACTATTATCATAAATTATCATATCAGACACAATACGATTCGGTTCAGATTAAAACACACAACTCACTTCTTAACACATCATCCCCACACTACCCCAACTCCTCCAACCCCCGTCTCATCTCCACCAAGCCCCGCTTCATTTTCACCTTCCAGGGCTCATCACCGTGCATCACTTCCAAGCCCTTCAACATAAAATCCATTTGTTCTTTTTCCGCTTGCAATTGTCTTAAGGTGCCTGACAATTTCCAAGCCGCGGTATATCGAGTGAGGATCAATTTATTGATGAGCTCAATTTTTTTAGCGGAGCTCATTTTATCTTTTGGACTTTTGGAGTCCACGAATAGCTTAGGGGATGAGGTATAAAACAATTTGCATTGTCTCAGATTGATCAAGGCAATGTCTTCCCAAAAATCGATATGTTTGCCTACTTCTTTTTTAAGCTCGGCATCGAGGTCATTGAGGAATTTGGGTAGCTCCTGTTTTTTGCCATTGATAACTGCGGTGAGCTTCTGCTGAGTCATAGCATGAATGATCAACCAATTCGTCAATGGATACATCTGTTCCTGAAGATTGAGCTCGCTAGAGGCCTGGTATGCTTGGTGATAATATTCGCCGGCTTGTTTTAAGAGCATCAGGGCAGCAGGTACAGCCTGAGTTTTGGTAAATCGGTAATGCGATCGAATTACAAATAATTTTTTATAGGCACTGCCCATGAGACTGAGCCGCTCCGGAGTCTTGCCGATCAAGGTCAGAGTATCAAAATCGCGAATCAGATTTTTAATATTTATACTTAATTTTTCCAGGTCTTGTTTTTTAGGATGGACCGTTTCCCCTTTAGGCAATAGGGCTTTGATCCGTAGGTTACAATATTGCTCCAGCGCTTTGACACTGAAGTCGGCTTTGTTTTGTTTTAATAAAGCCTGATACCGGTCAATAGATTCCTCGACTTGATTCAGTTCGGATAAGATATCGGCTTCTTTTTCATTGACCGCACCTTTGTAAAGACCTGCTTGTTTCGCTTTTTTGATGATACGTTCCAGATCTGCTTTATACGTTTCTTGTTTATTTGATTTTATACGTTCTGATCTGGATTTATCTTTTAGGTTATACAGATCGGCGAGGACCTGGTCTTCCATAAAATATTCATCTCCTCCTAGCTTACTCGAACTTTCATTGACTAGACGATACCATTGATCCCCGTAACATTGATAAGCACCCCACGTATTATTGGAACTGCCCGAGTGATCCCAGGTTTCTTTTCGCGCTTTTTGCACGGCGGTACCAAACTTATCACCGGCTAATAAAGCAGTATACAAAGATCTTGCAAAAACTTCTGCCGCCGCATCATTGACTGGCCATCCGGCAATCACCACAGCATTGACACCCATCTCAATCAATTGTGTACCCACATTGGCGGCAAATTTATACCGCTCATGATAATATCGCTCTCGAGAGGCATCCATAGCTCCCGAATAACAACAATTGATAAAAACAAACTCAGGCAATCGACTCATGTTTTTGAGCATCGGTGGCGTAATATATACACCATCGCCTAAGA
>JAYSTG010000543.1:0-7996 GCA_043719965.1 Saprospiraceae bacterium
TTTTTTTTGAAATGAATCAATTTTGGTTGCAGATCTTATGAGCAACCCTTCATCTGTTTCTTCTATAATAATTTGATCAAGTTCATATTTTTTTATCAAAGAGGCTGGGATGATTAAAGCTTTGCTGTTTCCCACAATAGTTAACGATTTTCTCATAAGCAAATTTACAATATTAGTACAAAATTATAACAATTTTATTTTAGACTTACTTCAAGCCAAACGCCATGTACCAACCACCTGGTTTAGCTCCTCTCCCACCGCCTACCGCTAGAGCAATATATTGTTTGCCCTTTACCGCATACGTGATGGTCGTAGAAAATCCTCCTGCCGGCAATTGATATTCCCATACCGTCTTGCCAGTACTTTTATCTATTGCTCTCAATCGCTCATCGCGGGTAGACGCTATAAAAATCAAGCCACTCGCGGTCACTACCGGCCCTCCATACGTTTCAGTCCCGGTCAATGGAATTCCTTTTTTAGTCAACTCAGGAAACTCACCGATCGGCACGCGCCATAAGTATTCGCCGGTATTAAGGTCTATTGCATTAAACGTGCCCCAGGGCGGGGTCACAGCATTATATCCATTCTGATCAGTAAATCGCTGCCAAATTTTTATCATGTAATTGGGCTCATAAGGGAAAACTGGTTTATGTTTAACAGAATCTCTTTTTTTCGAGATGGTATCCATCGATTCATTTGGGCGAGGACTATTGCTCATAGTCAATCGGTTTTCTTTGTTCAATAAATAACCTGCAATAGCATTGCGGTCATCTTCGGATAAATATGGAAATGCAGGCATGCGACCATTCCCGGTCTTCGTAAGGGTATTGATTTCTATCGCTGTTCTTCTCTTAGCTATATCGATCAAAGTCGGCACCACTTTACCATTTCCCTTACGATCCACACCATGACAACTTGCACAATTTTGAATAAAGAGCGAATTGCCTTTGGTCAAAGAGGCTATTTCTTTATCTCGAGTTGCTCTGTCAGTCATAGTTAGTTCCCAGGGCGCCTCATTGGCATTGATATAAAGTATACCATCCGGATCGGTCGAATTTCCTCCCCATTCAGCTCCACCACTATAACCAAATAATATAGTACCTCTAGTGCTAGGGGGTTGAAACCGATTGGTCGTGAGTGGAAATGTATTAAATCGTTTTTTGACAAAAGCGTGTGCTTCGGGAGAAATAGTAGTGATATCTGCTGCTGTGAATAATTGCCGCATTAAAGCTTTGGGTTTACTCGGAATTTTTTGAGTAGCATATGGATGTTCTCCTGGCAATCCAGTAGTAGGTGTTTTCGCTTCATCGATCGGAAATATAGACTCTCCACGATCTCTATCCAATACCCAGACATTGCCATCTTTACCAGCTTGAACTACTACATCGACTTTTTTACCTTGAAGTGTGATCGTAGTCAAATTAGGAGGACAAGGAAAATCCCGATCCCATAAATCATGCGCAATAGCTTGAAAATGCCATTTCCTAATACCAGTTTCGACATCCAAAGCAACTATACAATCAGAAAACAAATTGCTTCCTTCCCGATCACCTCCATAATAATCTGATGAGGGTGAACCAGTACCGAAATACACCATTCCTCTTTTTTCATCTAAAGCCATTCCCGACCAATTATTTGCTGCACCAAATTTTTTATATGCGTCTCTAGGCCAGGTTTCGTATCCAAACTCACCAGGTTGAGGTATAGTACGAAATACCCACTTTAATTTACCGGTAATGACATCGAAGGCTCTGATATGTCCTGGAGCGGCATCACCGCCTTCCGGTAGACTAGATCCAATCACTAAAGTATTTTTATAGATTACCCCAGGCGTAGTAGCATTTACTCTCAGGTTCTTTACTTCATGATCTACTCCTTCAGCCAGCCCTTCATGCAAATCTACTTTACCATTCATACCAAATGTAGTGATGATGGTGCCGAGCTCTGCATGGATAGCATAGAGGAAACTTCCTGCAGTATAGTATATGCGTTTATCTCCTTCATGTTCCCAGTACATTACACCTCTATTGACATGAGGCCTCAGTTTATCATCATTCGGAATGAACTTCCATATTTCTTTCCCACTAGCAGCATTCAACGCAAATAGATTTAATTCAGCAGAAATGCCATAAAGAATTCCATTCACCACGATCGGCTGACATTGTATTTCACGACCGATAGGGACTTTCCCACCGACTGTATCCGGAGGATTATTTGCAAAATATGTCCAGGCTACTTCAAGGTCTTTTACGTTGTCATGATTGATTTGTGTCAATGGGGAATATCGATTACCTGCTTTATTGCCACCATAAACAGGATAATCTTTTCCAGTTTCCAGTGAAATTTTCTGATGGTCAGCCACCTGTGGATTACAACTTGCAACTCCAATCATCACAATAATCACAAGTGCATAGGAATACTTCATATTTTAATTGGTTTAGTACTTAGCTTCGAAAATAATGATGTTAATTTAATACGGGTTTAAAACGATCCATTACATTTTCTACTTTAGATTCACCATATTTTTTAAATACTCCGCTTTTTCGGCCTTGTTTTAGAATTTGGATGCCCTGCCATAGTTTTCCGCAGTCGTTATGAACATGTGCATCGTCTAAAATTAAGGTTGCTCCAGGGTATACTTTTATTGTTGATCCAGGCGGCATCGATACTCTACATTTTATACGGAGCGTGGCACCTTCCAGGATATCAATATCTCCTTCCAGGTCTCTAGCTCCTAACCAGACGATACTATCCTTGATCTTAATGGATTTAAAAGCATCATACCGACACCAGGTTTTGATCAGAAGATTTCTGTTTGAGTTATCCATATTGGATAAATTTTTATGAATAATACCCACTTGACAAGGAGTAAGAGCAGTCTGCCAGGCATTATAGTCCATCATATTATTAGAGGTATTGTCTTTACAACCTGGGATTTCCGGCACCCAACATTTATTGTTATGCATAGGCGTGTCTTCGCATCCATCATAGGTCCATGCATGATATAGACCCAATACATGACCGACTTCATGATTAAAAGTGCCCCTTACATTCCATTCATTCAAACCTTTTTCGTAGACACCCGAGATCTTGATCGTATTACCAAGCGCTATGCCTACACACCCGGATTGATAGGTCTTGGATCGAGCACTATCTGGATGATGCGGCATGATAAATATATTGAGCACTGAGTCCAGACCCACACTATATTTTTCTATGACATCCCAGTCAGCATTGTTCCGTCTGGGTCCTTGATGAATGTAGTAGTATAAGTCATCATCATAGTGAAAATATATTCCATCCTTACTGCGAGCATCGCCTGTAAGTATGTATTTAATATTGACTGGAATTACCGGAATATCATTATCCTTAGGAAGCCACAGTTTGATATTAGTATCAAATAGAATTTGCATCACATTCAACAGTTTATGTACAAATATTCTCCCACTATCTTCACTAAAGTTCTTAGTGCCGTCCAAGGCATTCATAAAATGAAAATTTACTCTTAAGTGCCTCATCGGAGAATGATCTTTGCGCAAGGTATCCATGACATAGGACGATGACTCATAGCAGGCTCGACGATCCGTAGTCACGAGATCCTGGGATTTAGCTAATGCAGTTTCTGCATCAATGTCTAAAAAAGCAGCGTTTATTTTTTTTGAACACGATAAGCAAAATAATATGCCCAGTAAAAAGAAATATTTCATTCGCATTACATATTCAATCCCCCACAGATGCTAATGACTTGTCCTGTAATATATTTTGAAGCATCTGATCCTAAGAAAGCAGCTAAGTCGGCCACTTCTTCGCCAGTACCAAATCGTTTAATTGCTAAATTTGAAAAATATTGTTCTTTGGTTTTATCATCGAGCTTATGCGTCATATCTGTCTCTATAAATCCAGGGGCTATGGCATTACAACGAATATTGCGACTCCCGATTTCTTTAGCTATGGATTTAGTGAATCCAATCATTCCTGCTTTCGACGCAGCATAATTTGCTTGACCAGCATTGCCAAATACGCCTACCACAGAAGTCATATTAATGATAGATCCTGATTTGGCAGATAACATAGGTTTCATGACATGCTTGGTGAGATTAAACGCAGATTTTAAATTGACTCTGATCACTTCATCCCACTGTTCCTCCGTCATGCGGAGCATCAGTGTGTCTTTCGTGATACCCGCATTATTAATCAATACATCGATCCTACCAAAGTCGGCCACCACTTGTTTGATCAGTAACTCGGCTTGACTGTACGAAGAAGCATCCGAAGCATAGGCTATTACTTTGGCAGGCGCCAATGAACTAGCGAGTGCATTGGCCTTATCGACCGAAGCGGAATAGGTAAAAGCCACGGATGCACCCAGAGCTACATATTTTTTGACTAATGCTTCTCCGATACCTCGACTTCCGCCAGTGATCAGGGCCACTTTATTTTCTAATGATTTCATATAATATTAATTAAAGCAAATATAAGTTGTTCCAATGGATCATTTCCTTTAGTCTATTCCATCGACCCCTTTTTTATAAAAACCACACTCCATGGTTTAATGACTTATACTCTGTATTCATGTATCTTTTTGCATCTTTGAGTTTCCTAAGCTCTTAATGTTTTCACATCTCATTAAGTTTATCCATCACCGTCAGAGTATTGCCGTTGGTCTTGTATTCCTCATTATGGGAATGTTATTCGGAAACTGGGCCACCCTCATCCCGATCATCAAAAGTAAATTTCAATTGGATCATGCACAATTAGGTCTGCTGATCCTATGTTTTCCAGTAGGTGCAGCCCTGGCAAACCCTATCTCGACCTGGTTTATTCATAAATACGGCATGCAGTGGATGACTATTTTGGGGCTTTCCAGTATGTGTATTTCTTATCTCTTTCCAGTGTTATCTCCCTGGGTCTGGGGGGCATGTATTGCGCTGTTTTTCACTGGCATTACGATTGGTTTTACAAATATGTCCATGAATACCTGTGCAGCTGCCTTAGAAATGCAACGCAAAGCTCATATTATGTCCACTTGTCATGGATTATTTAGTCTTGGATTGATGTTAGGGTCTTTATATTCTAGCACGATGATCGGATTGCAAGTCATTCCATTTATACAATCAGGTTTATTGTCTTTGATTTTATTAGGAATTGGATGGCGTATTAGTTCCACACTATTTAGTATTAAAGAAGATCATCCTATAGATTCCGATCTGACAAAACCTAAGTTCTCATTCCCTAAAGGCCCATTGTTAATCATGATCGCAATCGCCATATGTACGAATCTCACAGAGGGTACCATGGCTGATTGGACCGCAGTCTATCTTCGAGATATCGTACATACTGAGCCATACTTTTTAGGTTGGGGGCTGGCTTCCTATTCCTTTTTCATGGCCATAGGGCGTTTTTTTGGCGATTATGTAATACCTACCCATGGTGCTAATAAAATTTTGAAATGGGGCGGCTTGCTTAGCGCATTAGGTATAGCTTTAGCTGTAATTTTTCCGATCACTTGGATCTGTATTTTAGCTTTTGGAATGGTGGGTCTAGGTGTATCTTGTGGTGCTCCGATCATGTATGGAGCAGCTGCACGATTGCCTAATTTGGCTAAAGGCGTAGGCCTTGCCTCCCTCAATACATTTTCGGTGATCAGTTTCCTTGGAGGACCGGTCATCATAGGCTTTATATCTACTGCAATCAATTTACAGGTTGCACTGGCTTTAATCAGTCTGGTCGGCTTATTATGGGTGTTTCTTGCTTCGAAAATAAGTTTGTAGCTTGGCTTATTGGAATTATACGCTAATGCAAGTATCTATCGAAATCAGTCTGTATCCTATGGACAGAAATTATAGCCCTATTATCAGGGAATTTATTGATCGGATCATGGGTTATAAAGGAATTAAAATTAAAGTTCAACCTATGAGTACGCTCATTATAGGTGAGTATGACTTATGCATGAGCGCCATGTCCAAGGAAATAAAAACATCCTTATCTTTAAATCAAACCTTAGCCGTCATGATAAAAATCATCAATATCGATATAGAAGAGTTGTGATCTTTTTTGCTTCATGCAACCTTAATAATCTTATGATGTCTTTAGTTATATCAAAAAATTAACAAAAATGAAAAATATAATATTCGTAGCCCTAACCATTTTTATAGTGACTTTCACCAATGGTCAATCGAAAGAAAAGTTAAAAGGTACTGGACCTCAAATTACACGTACTTTTAATCTAGATCCATTTACTACTGTAGAATGTAGCATGAGTGCCCAAGTAGAAATTACACAAGGGTCTACCCAAAAAGTCACCATCGAAGGACAAGCCAATATCCTAGATCAAATTTCCACGGAGGTCAAGGACAATAAATGGAGAATTAAATTACCTAAAAACATGTGGGCTGATTACGATGAAGTAAAAATAAAAATCACAGTACCTGAATTAGTAGGAATAGGCCTTTCCGGATCAGGAAGTATGACTACTACGAATACTATAAAGTCAGATGATTTTCAAATAGGCTTAAGTGGGTCAGGTCGAATTGAAGCTTCTGTCGATGCCCAATATATCGATTGTGGACTAAGTGGTTCAGGAAATGTATACCTCAAAGGAAAAGCAAAAGAGTTGAATATAGGTACTTCAGGATCAGGAGATATTCGTGCTATGGATTGTCCTGTAGAAAAAGTAAAAATCGGAATATCAGGCTCCGGGGACTGTGAAGTAAATGTCTCTAGTGCATTGGAAGCTGGGATAGCTGGTAGTGGGAACGTACGATATAAAGGAAATGCAAAAATAAAATCAAGTATAAGCGGAAGTGGATCTATTAGATCCATAGATTAATATAACTATAAAGAACTATTCTTTCTCAAAAGAATAGGTGGACAGGGCCGGATCCTATAAAAGGGGTTCGGCCTATTTTATTAAAACTGGTCAAACTCCATATATTACTTGACAATGGCTCAAAATATCAGTATATTTGATTTTAAATATTTAGCTATGAAACTAATCTTTCTTTCAAATCTTTCTTTTATTTCAATTATTCGGTTTTTTCGCCCATCATACTCTTTATTCTCAACCGGGAATAATGAAATGTGGAAATGGATTAGTACAACCTTTTCCTATACAAAATCTGGAGTCTAGAGCAGTTGGTTGTTCCGTAGCAGACAAAGCAAAAGTTATAAATATTAATATTCATTTTATTTCTCGGGCAAATGGAACCGGAAATTATACTGTAACAGGTCACCCTTTTGGGCCAGGCTATAATGGTAACCAATTGGCGGCTGATACCGAATGGAATTTATCTGGTAGAATTACGGACCAATAAAGAAATAGTTACAGAAAATCTATTAATCATCCATTGATTATGAAATCGGTAATATTCTTTATTTGCTTTTCCTTTCATGGGACTTTACTAGGACAAAGTAAGCCTATTGACATCGATTGGATTCCTGCTACATCTAAGGCTTCTAATCAATATCTCTGGCGACTGACTATCGAAGACGCATTAGGCAAAAAAGACTCTTTATTTTTTGGATACCCTCCTCAAAGTCGATTTAATTATTTGGATAGTACTCTGGGAGAGAAATTAATTAATGTCGATACTTCTACATTAATTTATTTTATAGAGAAAAGTAAAGGATGGTATTCAAAAAAAGTGTACGGAAATTTTGAAGATACCGTAGATGATTTTAGAACTCTATTTTATTATTCCACGATAAAACTTTTAAAATTGAATTGGCTGGATCATTTAACAATACATAATAATTTGATGTATATAAGTTCATTTAACACTTCTATATTTAGCAAATATTTTCCACTTAAGATAAAATGACTCTTCGCTGTATTTAGTGGGTAAATTATCTAAAATACAAACACGGGTTACTTGATTTTGTCTTACTTTTTTTTCCGCAAAAAAAGTAACAAAAAAACTCGTGCCTCAAAAAACTCGCTCAATGATTCCTTCCTTTTCTATCGATTCTCCTCGGACAATTGAATTGAGCTTCTTTT
>JAYSTG010000544.1:0-7968 GCA_043719965.1 Saprospiraceae bacterium
ATTTCATAGGCACTTAATCATTAGCATCCTTATTATCAAATCGATGATCCTCACGTTGTGCCATCTTAACTATTTTTTTGATCATCGTAATCATTACAATGAAAAGGCCATATATAGGACAAAAGATAAAATAGATCCATCGATAGGTACCAGCTTCATCCATAGACATTCCACTAATTAAACTGGCTAAAAAAGAACAAAGCATCATCAACCCACAAAAAGCAAATAAAGAATAAAACCAATATCGAGTGATATGGTCCGATAATAGTCCGATAATGACATTATATACCATGAATAATAAAAGAAAGGCAATAGTCAGGGTCCAAGGAAGCCTTGTTTCTAGGTCCATACCCCCTATTTTGAAAAGATAAGCCACCCCTGTCGATAATAAAAACATGACCAAGATCACTAGAGCTTGCAAAAAGGGGCTGGTTAGTTTTTTGAACATGACATTGGAATTAAATTCAAACGAGGTGGCCAATCAAATCATAATCATCAGCTTCTGTAATCTTAACTTGAACAAATTGTCCAGCCTTGAGTTTGAGCTTAGGGTCAAGGATATGAATTTCTTGATCTACTTCAGGACTATCTGATTCAGATCGGCCTACCCAACCACTTTTTTCTTTACGATCGATCAATACTCTTAGCTCTTTACCAAGTTTGGTTTGATTTTTCGAAACAGAGATCTCTCGCTGGATCTCCATTAATTTATTTTGTCGGGCTAATTTTACAGTTGGAGTGATATTGTCGGTCAGATTAAAAGCAGAAGTGTCATCTTCATGGGAATACGTAAATACCCCCAATCGATCAAATTGCATTGCTTCTACATAATCACACAGTTCATTAAAATCATCATCTGTTTCTCCCGGGAATCCGACTAACATCGTAGTCCGTAATGTAATATCCGGTATTTTGGTACGGATCGTTTGAATCAAGGTAGTAGTCTCTGCTTTAGTGATTTGTCTTTTCATTGCAGACAACATACGATCACTGGCATGCTGTAACGGCATATCCAGGTACTTGCATACTTTAGGATGATCTGCTATAGCATCGATGATCTCAAGTGGAAATTTACTTGGATAGGCATAGTGTAAACGAATCCACTCTATGTCTTTCACTTTGCTCAGAGCATGTAATAAATCTGGAAGCCTACGTTTTTTATAAATATCCAATCCGTAATAAGTCAACTCTTGTGCAATCAGGATCAATTCTTTTACCCCATGATCCGCAAGAAAACCAGCTTCATGTACCAGACTTTCAATTGTACGGCTGATATGTTTGCCCCGCATCAAAGGGATAGCACAAAAACTACAGGTACGATTGCATCCTTCTGAAATTTTAAGGTAGGCAAAATGCGATGGTGTAGTAATCAAGCGCTCCCCTACGAGTTCTTTTTTATAATCAGCTTTGAGCGAACCAAGTAGTGCAGGCATATCCATCGTACCAAACCAACCATCTACTTCCGGGATTTCTTTTTGCAATTCATCCTTATAGCGTTGCGAAAGACATCCTGTCACGATCAATCGATCCACTTGACCTTCCTTTTTTGCTTCAGCGTATTGGAGGATGGTGTCGATGGATTCTTTTTTAGCCATTTCGATAAACCCACAGGTATTGATGATGACGATATTCGCATCGCTAGCGGATGCATCATGATCTACTTCAAATTTATTATGCTTTAGTTGAGTGATTAAATTTTCGCTATCCACGGTGTTTTTAGAACATCCCAAGGTGATGACATGAATCTTATTTTGCTGATGTCCTTTAGATCTCACTTGATTATTTTATATTTATGCAAAAGTAAGACTAAGCTGAAGCAATTCTGTATAATATTTTGGCGTTTAAAAATAACCTTATGTATCGAATTCTGACCCTGTTGTTCCTCTTTTTTACCATCCATAGTCAAGCTCAATTTGGCTTCAAAGCAGTGAATACCTGGCCCAAAAAGCGAATTGCAGAAACAAATACCAACAATATGCTGTTTCCTACTTTGATTGGCGGAGGAATCGACTATTGGTTTAGATTAAAAAAATATAGGCTAGAATTTTTGCCGGCAGTGCATGCTCAATATGCTCATGAAACTATAACCTTAGATGTTAATACTTCCGGCGAACTATCCTGGCTTACGATTGAATTCATTCCCACTTTGCAATTTTACCCTTTGGACTTTAATAATGACTGTAATTGTCCTACTTTTTCAAAGCAAGGCCAATTTCTAAAGAAAGGCTTTTTCCTCTCGATTGCGCCTGGAGTTGCCTATAGCATGCTTCGTGGAAAGAAAACACAAGTCACCGTTATCAATGAATTTATTGGATTGATTCGAGCAGGCGCAGGTCTTGACATCGGAGTATCTGATTTGTTGACTTTGTCTCCGTCTATTCAATATCAAAAAGCGCAACCCTTAGATTGGAGGAACTTGTTTGTCAATCCTGGTTCAGCAAAACAAGATGTTTACTCTGGTCTGTTCTTGAATGTACGACTAGGTTGGAGATTGGATAAAAAGAACTATTAATCGAAAGGAATACTTAAAGGAATAGGGCCGACTTTTGAAAGCCCCAAAACCATTGCATCATTCAAAAATTTTTCTATTCCCATATCATGTTTGGAACTCAATACGTATCGAATATTCTTGCTGTAATAAGTCTCTAAATCTGAAGGATAAGACAACGCTAATTCTTTTACGATTTGAGGAATTTTAGATATGCCTAATTTTAAAGCTTCTTCAAATGCCATAATAAACCCATCTGGTAATATATGAGTAGAACACCAAATCGCATAGGTGAAAGGTAATTGACTATATTCTTGCCATATCTGCCCTAGATCATATACAAAAGTAAAAGAAGATTTAAGCTCCAATGCCCTATCCCCAATAACCAGTCCTGCGGTTGTTCCATTTATTTTGGATTCATACCCTATAGTAGAACTTATGAATTCAGGTGATAATTTCCAGTATCGTTCAAATAATATTTGACCTAATAAATTAGAAGTACGGGATTGATAATCTAATAATACTGAAGTAACCTCTTGAATAGGCACTGCTGAAAATATACAGACACTGGATACTGGCCCAATACTGGAAATACCAAAATTACTGATCCGATGATAGTCATGACCCAATAAGGCACCCACTGGAACCAAAGAAATATCTACTGACTTTTCAAGAAATAAAGAGGCGCATCTGGCGGGACTGGTTTCTATCAATTCAATATCATCAAAAATACTTGATGCTATTAAACCGGTAATAAAAGGTAATGTATTTAAATAATTGACAATAGCAATTTTGTATCGAGGCACTGTCATCAATTATTGATTACAGGTAAGGAAAAATAAGATCTAACTTTACTCAAAGAGACCGGTTCATTGTATTCTTTGATCAAATGATACAGGGTATCCCGTTCCACAGCTTTTCTACCTGCTTTTTGAATCAATGCTACTAATTCTTCTGTAGTCATGGCAGGGTTTTGCTCTTCAGATCCAGCCATAGCATAGATCTTAGTCGTATCATCGATAGTTCCATCTATATCATCTACTCCATAAGCCAAAGATAGCTGAGCCATATCTCTGCCCAACATAGGCCAATAACTTTTAATATGTTCAAAATTGTCCAGATATAGTCTACTTACAGCATAGTTTTTCATATCCTCGAGGGCGGTCACCTCGGTCAAATAAGACATTTGATTGTCCTGATTTCTAAACTTAAGTGGAATAAAGGTTTGAAATCCTCCGGTTTGATCTTGTAACGTTCGCAGGCGTTTCATATGGTCGACTCGATGTGCATAAGATTCGATATGGCCATACAGCATCGTTGCATTGGATTTACCTCCTAGTTCATGCCAAGTTTGGTGGATATGAAGCCAGTCTTCTGTGCCGCATTTATCAGCGCAGATTTCGCTGCGGACTTGGGCATCAAAGATCTCTGCGCCACCTCCCGGTAAAGAGCCTAGCCCAGCTTCCTTTAATTGGGACAAACCCTCCAATGCGGATACTTTAGCTTTCTTGAATACATAATACAACTCGACTGGCGTTAAAGATTTGATATGTAAATCTGGGTACAATGCTTTGATGGAACTAAAGAGATCACAATAAAAATCAAGATTGTATTGAGGTAAAACGCCACCTACAATATGAACTTCAGTTATGTTTTTTTCAGCTTGTTTTTTCAAGATTTGGAGCATATCCTCTATAGTATATTCCCAACCTTCAGCACGTTCTTTTATGAGGCGGGAATAAGAACAAAATTTACAAGTATAAATACAGACATTAGTAGGTTCAATATGAATATTTCTATTAAAAAATGTCTTTTGGCTATGTTTTTTTTCTCGTACCCAATTGGCCATAGCAGCGACGATGCCCAAATCGGCTGACTCGTATAGGTACACTGCTTCTATGTCTTGCAGGCGGTCACCAGATTTGATTTTATCCCAAATATCCGCAACAATTTTATCAGTAATTAAAGGATCGATATTTGTGGTCATGAATAGAATTGAGTACGGACAAAATTAAGCGAATTGGATGAGAATATAATGACAATAGTTTTCTTCCCGTGCAATACATTTTATTGCGGAGTGGCTTCAATTCCTGCATTGTACACTGATTTACAAAGTAACTCCTGTGCATCGAATTTAAATTCGGTGCACAGGAGTTTGAATATACATCGAAATCAATTTCGATGCACAGCGAAAGAAAACTTTTTAGTTTTTATTATAACTAGTCTCGTTCTTACCACCGGCTTCTAGTACTTCTAATCTTTTCTTATACTCATTTGAAATATCGAAATCGTTTTTGCGAGCATGGATCTCTTTTAAGGCTATCAAAGTATTGCGATCATTGGCATTTAAAGCTTCTGACATTTTGAATGAAGGTAAGCTCTTGTCAAACATAGAAAAAACTTCAACTTTTACAGCATCATACTTTTTGGTACCCTCTTTGGAATAATCATCAGCCAATTTATTGAGGATATTGGTCATCCGAGCAGCAGCATTATAATAGAATGCACCTAGACCATAGTGTCCATCTGAGATTTTAGGATCTAAAGAAGTAGCTTGCATAAAATAGGATTCCGCGTTTTTATAGTTTTCATTATTTGAAAATGAAGCGAATACAGAGTAAGCTCCAGCTTTATCTTTGATTAATGACATACTATCTTTTTGAAACAAATTGTCATAAACGTTACCCAACGTAGTATACAACGAAACGTTTTTAGGCTCTTGGATAATCGCATTTTTTAACTTGTCCACTAATACCTCAAGTTTACCTTGTTTGATATAATGATTGATTTCTTTAAACATCAATCCTACATCATCAGGCATTTTTTTTCGACCTTCTTCCAATGCCATTTCTGCTCCTTTATTATCGCCGGCATTCATCATCAGGTCATATTGGGTCTCATAAATACCTCCATCGAGGTAATTGGCCGCAATCAATTTATCATTATACTTTTTAGCCGCATCGTATTTTTTAGCTTTTATAGCAGCAGACGCTATAATAAATAATTGATTATTAAAGTCTTCCGGTTTATCCAAAGAACTGATCTGTATATTAGCTTTCATGATTTCATGAATATCAAGGGAAGCTAAAAAATATTCGTAAGCCTCATCAAATTTACCTGCATTGTAAAGTTCATTTCCTGAATTATTTATATCGCCTGTCAACCCCTGAAGTCCTTTGATAGCTTCAGTTTTTTCAAATTTTTTAGTTGTTGTAGTTACAACTTTGGATAAGGCTTGATAAGAAATATATGCAGCCGGAAACTCCAACGTACTTTTATAAGTAGGATTTAAAGTCTTAAGCACTTGATCCTTGGTAAGAAAGCCACTATAGATCTGGCCTTTGGCCAATAAAGCAGCCGTGTTGCTTTTGGCGGCTTCCGATTGGAATACTTGATCAATAAGGGTTTTGGCCTCATCTAAAGAGGCTCCTTTGTTATTAGGTTCAAGGCTAAAAGTATTAAAAGCTTTAGTCGCTTTTTTTACTAATTTTTCAATGTCTTCCTGAGCATGACTTATCGTGTAGTTCAGACCAACCAACATAGTCAACAAAAAGAGTTTTTTCATTTTTACGGTTTTGTTTATTTAAAATATTAGACGCACAACTTTCATCCACAAAGTTTATAAAAAGTTAAAACTAAAAGAAAGAAAGTTAAGAAAATTAATTTATTCTTGATCTGGTGCCTGTTCTCCGGCTTCGGCGGAAGTGGAATCTGTGTCTTTGACCACATCTTCTTCTTTTGCCATGACCGTCACATCACCGATCTCATCCCCATCATCCAATCGGATCAGACGAACGCCTTGAGTGGCTCGGCCCATTACCCGGAGGTCAGCCATAGACATTCTGATCATAATACCTTGAGTAGTCGTGATCATTAAGTCATCCTGGTCTGTCACTAGTTTGATGGATACCAGCGTACCTGTCTTATCCGTAATATTTAAAGTTTTTACGCCTTTACCACCTCTGTTGGTAACTCGATAGTCTTCCAATAAAGATCGTTTGCCACTTCCTAATTCTGACACAGTAAGTATGGTTGCGTTCTTGTCTTCAGAATCTACACAGATCATACCCATGACTTCATCATTGGTTTCATCCAAATCCATGCCTGTCACACCTGCAGCATTTCGTCCCATCGCTCGCACTTTAGATTCATTGAACCGAATAGCACGGCCTTGTTTATTGGCAATAAGAATTTCATTAACACCATTCGTCAACCTTGCCTCCAAGAGTTGATCTCCCTCATTGATCGTGATTGCATTGATACCATTATTCCTTGGTCTGGAGAATTCCTCCAACAAGGTCTTTTTAATCACTCCTTTTTTGGTACAAAGCATGATATAATGATTATTGATAAACTCGGTATCATTGAGGTCTTTGATGGAAATATATCCTCGCACCTTATCATCCGGAGGTAGTGATATGATATTTTGTATGGCTCGACCTACCCCTGTTTTCGTGGCTTCAGGTATTTCGTAAGTCCGTAACCAATAACATTTACCCATCTGAGTAAAAAGTAAGATGTAGGCATGCGTAGTAGCAGTAAACATGTGCTCAATAAAATCTTCATCCCTGGCAGCACTGCCTTTAGATCCGCGACCTCCACGACCCTGTGATCGATATTCTGAAGTTTTGGTTCTTTTGACATACCCTAGATGGGTGATGGTAATCACGACATCTTCGTTGGGTATAATGTCCTCTATATTGATCTCACTTTCATTGATGGTAATATCTGTACGACGATCATCTCCATATTTATTGACCAGATCCCGAAGTTCTTCTTTGATGATCTCTTTCTGTACGTTGAGATCGCCCAAGATTTCATTATAGCGTGCGATCAGTTTTTGTAATTCCTCATATTCATCTTTGACCTTTGCACGTTCAAGGCCCGTCAACTGTCTAAGGGTGAGCGCTAGAATTGCTTTTGCTTGAAGCTCCGATAGGGCAAATCGGGTCATCAAACCTTCTTTGGCTTCGTCCGGGGTAGAAGAGGCCCGTATGAGTTTGATCACTTCATCTAAGTGATCGATCGCTATCAATAAACCTTCAAGTATATGAGATCGTTCTAAAGCTTTTCTAAGTAAAAAATTGGTCCGACGAACTATGACTTCATGGCGGAATTTGATGAACTCCGTGATGATTTGCTTTAAATTAAGAAGTCGAGGTCGTCCATTGACCAACACGATATTATTTACTCCAAAGGAACTTTGTAGTGGAGTGTATTTATAGAGTTGATTCAGAACGATTTGGGCTATAGCATCTTTTTTCAACGTAACGACCAATCTCATCTTCAATTCATCTCGAGCAGACTCGTCTCTTACATCATATATTCCTTCCAGTTTTTCATCCTGTACCAGTTCTTTAATTTTGGCAATCAAGCCTGACTTCGTCAGTTGATAAGGTATTTCGGTAATGACTATAGCTTCATGGCCATGCACCGTATCGATCTCAGTCTTACCACGTAATACTACTCTACCTCTTCCA
>JAYSTG010000545.1:0-2957 GCA_043719965.1 Saprospiraceae bacterium
GCTCATGCCTCTGTAATCAAAGGATCTGCATTGAAAGCCCTCGAAGGGGATCCAAAATACAAGCAAATCATCCTCGACTTGATGGCTGCTGTAGATAAAGATATACCTGAACCAGTCCGATTAATTGATCAGCCATTCATTATGCCGGTAGAGGATGTATTCTCTATTACTGGTCGTGGTACGGTAGCTACTGGTCGTATCGAAAAAGGTATAATAAAAGTGGGTGAGACCGTCGAGATCGTCGGTATGATGAAAGATGAAGAAAAACCAATCGTCTCTACTTGTACCGGTGTCGAAATGTTCAGAAAATTATTGGACAGGGGTGAAGCAGGTGATAATGCTGGTATATTATTAAGAGGTGTAGAAAAAGATCAAATCCGAAGAGGAATGGTCATTTGTGCTCCTGGTTCAGTAAAACCACACAAGAAATTTAAAGGAGAAATATATGTATTGAGCAAAGACGAAGGTGGTCGTCATACCCCATTCTTCAATGGTTATCGTCCTCAGTTCTACTTCAGAACTACAGATGTGACCGGTGATGTAAAATTGCCGGCTGGTGTAGAAATGGTCATGCCAGGTGATAACGTAACGATTGAAGCTACTTTGTTGAGCTCGATTGCAATGGAGAAAAACCTTAGGTTCGCTATCCGTGAAGGCGGTCGTACTGTGGGTGCTGGTCAGGTAACAGAAATCCTTGACTAGTAGATAGTTGCAATATTGATATAATGAAATAGCAATGAAGCATCTCCCTTGTGGAGGTGCTTCTTTGTCATAAAAAATGCCGAATAAGGTTAAAAAAAATGATAAACGGGCATAGCTCAATTGGTAGAGCGACAGTCTCCAAAACTGTAGGCCGTAGGTTCGATTCCTGCTGCCCGTGCAAGCAAAGATAAAATATGGATAAATTAAGTTTATACCTAAGAGAGTCATACGACGAATTGATGAATAAAGTAACCTGGCCATCCTGGGCAAACCTGGTGGACAGCGCTAAAGTTGTACTCGTCAGTACTTTAATTATTACACTCATTGTATTCCTGTTGGATGTGATTTCTAATTCAATTCTTAACCTCGTATACGGCTTATAAAGCACTATGGCTGACTTGGAAAAAAAATTATATTCATTGCGTGTGATTAGCGGAAAAGAACGCAAAATCAAAGAACGTATCGAGCTAGAGATTCAGCGACAAGGATGGGCTGGCTTTATCTCCCAGGTCATCGTACCATCGGAAAAAGTATATAAGATCAGGAATGGCAAAAAAGTAGTATTAGAACGAAATATTTTACCAGGATATTTACTCATCGAATCAGACCCTGGTAAACTTGTTCCAGAAGTGGTCCAAGTGATAGCAAATATCCCTAATGTGATTCATTTTTTGGGGAAAGAAACACCGATCCCTATGAGCATGAATGAAGCTAATAGACTGCTCGGTAAAGTGGATGAATCACAAGAAGCCGGTGAATCTATGATCGAACCCTTCATCCATGGTGAAACTGTAAAAATCATTGATGGACCATTCAATGATTTTATTGGTGATATCAAAGAGGTGAATGAAGAGAAGAAAAAACTGAAAGTAATCGTCAAAATATTTGGTCGAGGTACTGAAGTGGAATTAAACTTTATGCAAGTAGAAAAAACATCGTAAACAATAAATAACCATCTCATACTCAGATTATCTAAAGCTTCCTTTTTTGAGTTTGTCGATGAAATATCAGTAAAGCTTAAATAAATTATGGCAAAAGAAATAGAAACCTTCATTAAACTCCAAGTAAAAGGTGGCCAGGCTAACCCTGCACCTCCGGTAGGACCTGCATTAGGTTCTAAGGGTGTGAACATTATGGAGTTTTGTAAACGATTTAATGCCCAGACCCAAGACAAACAAGGAAAAGTAGTACCGGTGGTCATCACGGTATTTAAAGACAAATCCTTCGAGTTTCAAGTTAAAACTGCTCCTGCTGCGGTTCAATTAATGGAATTGGCTAAAATCAAATCCGGATCAAAAGAACCTAATCGGAACAAAGTAGCTGATGTGACCTGGGATCAGATTAAAACTATAGCTCAAGATAAAATGCCCGACTTAAACGCCTTCACTTTAGAATCCGCTATGCGTATGGTAGCTGGTACTGCGCGAAGTATGGGTATTACAGTAAGTGGCACTGCGCCGGCAAACTAATCGTAGTATTGAATTAAAAATAAAATATTCTTTAATTGAGGGAGTCCTTCCAGTAAGGACGATTGAACCTCTAAAATTGAAAAAATGGCAATAGAAACTAAAAAAAGAAAGGCCGTCAACCCCAAAGTAGATAGAAAGAAATTTTTCTCCTTGAAGGATGCAATGGCTTTGGTAAAGGAAGTCAACACGGCAAAATTTGACGCATCGATCGATGTACATGTCAGATTGGGAATCGATCCAAGAAAATCAGATCAGGCCATTCGTGGTACAGTATCTCTTCCTCATGGTACAGGTAAGACCAAACGAGTTCTGGTCTTATGTACTCCTGATAAAGAAGCAGAAGCAAAGGCTGCCGGAGCTGACTTTGTAGGATTGGATGAATATATTCAAAAAATTACCGAAGGTTGGTTGGATATTGATGTCATCATAGCTACACCTAGTGTAATGGCAAAAATCGGTAAGATAGGTCGTATCCTAGGCCCTAGAGGATTGATGCCAAACCCAAAGACTGGTACTGTAACCCAAGATGTCGGTGCTGCCATCGGAGAGGTAAAAGGCGGTAAAATTGCCTTTAGAGTGGATAAGCAAGCTATCATCCATAGTACAGTCGGTCGTGTTTCGTTCTCTGCTGATAAATTGACTGAAAACGCACATGAGTTACTCAGTACTATCGTTAAACTGAAACCTTCTTCGGCAAAAGGCATTTATATCAAGTCTGTATCTATTGCTAGTACGATGAGCCCTGGAATTTGGCTAGATACCAAATCTCTTCATTAATCATTTTTT
>JAYSTG010000546.1:0-7949 GCA_043719965.1 Saprospiraceae bacterium
TACGCTGATAAAGCAATAGAATCTTTGATGACATTTCCAGCATCAGAAGCTCGTCAAGGATTATACTCCCTGATAGATTTCACGATTACTCGAAAATCATAAGCGCTTAATCTCAGCGCCTATGGCATTGAGTCGTCCATCAATATTTTGATAGCCGCGATCGATCTGGTGGACATTATGTATGGTACTATTTCCTTTGGCGCTCATAGCAGCTAATAACAGGGCTACCCCTGCTCTAATATCAGGCGAGCTCATTTCTATTCCTCGCAATACATGTTTTCTATTCAATCCGATCACTATCGCTCGATGAGGGTCACAGAGTGTAATCTGTGCACCCATATCTATTAATTTGTCCACGAAAAACAATCGACTTTCAAACATTTTTTGATGGATCAATACATTGCCTTTGGCTTGAGTAGCCAGCACCAGTATAATACTCATTAAGTCTGGCGTAAATCCTGGCCAAGGGGCATCATATATGGTCAATATAGAGCCGTCCATGAACGTGGTGATCTCGTATTCTTCTTGTGCAGGTATATAGAGGTCATCCCCTTGCTCTACAATAGTAACTCCCATTTTTCGAAAGATGTCTGGTATGATACCAAGATCTTTAATACCTGCATTTTTAATTGTGATCTCAGATTGAGTCATAGCCGCCATCCCAATAAAACTGCCTACTTCTATCATATCAGGTAACATGCGATGATCGGTACCTTTTAAACTAGACACCCCTTCGATAGTCAAAAGGTTTGATCCTATACCTGATATTTTGGCTCCCATTCTAATCAACATTTTACACAATTGCTGTAGATAAGGTTCACAAGCAGCATTATATATGGTCGTAGTACCCTGTGCAAAAGTGGCAGCCATGACTACATTAGCTGTACCTGTCACAGAGACCTCATCCATGAGGATATAAGTACCTCGGAGTTGTTTGGCATGGATAAAATATTGGGCTTTAGTTGCATCATACTCAATGACTGCGCCCATTTGTTGTAGGCCTGCAAAGTGAGTGTCCAGCCTTCTTCGCCCTATTTTATCACCGCCTGGTTTGGGTAAATACATTTTACCTAGACGCGCAAGCAAAGGGCCGATCAGCATCACAGAACCTCTGATCGCTTTAGCTTTTTTATCGAATTCATCACTGTTGAGATAGGCTGTATCGATGTTGCCAGCTGTAAATGAATATGTGTCAGGTGAAATCTTTTCTACTTTGACTCCAAATCCTTCAAGCAATTCGATTAGGCGAATGACATCGAGGATGCCCGGTATGTTGGATAGGGTCACCTTTTCTTTCGTCAATAATACGGCACATAAAATTTGTAGGGCTTCGTTTTTAGCTCCTTGAGGCAGGATTTCACCTTTTAATTTTTTACCACCGATGACTTGAAATGAATCTGTAAACATAGCATATGCAAATTAGGAGTGTCAAATATATTAATAAATTTCATAATATGAAATAGACTAGATAAAGACTTGAAGACAATCTGAATTTGCTAGTTCAAGGCGTATTGGAAAAGGCTAAAAGAAGATATATTTACCTGGGCCTACGATGAGGATTATTACTATTGCTGCGATGGCGATCATTAAATCTTCGATTATTATTATTTCTCCCCCTGAACTTGCCACTTTTGATAGGCTTGGATTCAGAGCTAGATGGCTGTAGATTGCCGCCTTTGCCCCTTCCTGCCAAAACATCCAGAGAAGTTTCATCTTCTACCGTCAATTTACCTTTGGAGAGCGTTTTTAAATCTTTGAGAATACCTTCATCAGTAACATAATGGTCTTTATTCCAGGTCTTATAAGCCATTTTCATATAAGACCCAATCAACGAAACAAAGTAGTTTTTCTTAGGTCCATCTTCCATCATAGCAGCTTTTTCTATCAGTCTGCGCACATGATTACCGTAGTGGCGGAAGGATTCATTATTTGGCGGATAACTTATGGGTATAGGTTTTACTTTTTCTTCTTCAGCGGAGTATTTTATACCTTCAGGTGTCACCACATCAATTTGATATTCAGCTATAGCAAAAAAATGTTTCCATAATTTAGGTCTGATATCAATACCATTTTTCTGACCGGGAGCCAAATGGGCCATGAGATTGACTATAGAATTAGCCATAGCTTGCCTCTTTTTAGGCTCAGCTTCGAGTCGAATAGTTCGGATTAAATCTTGGACATTTCGACCATATTCTGGATACATGAGTTTGTCCTGATTGGAATTATACCGCATAAAAAGGTTTATGAATTAATAGGTAGTAAAACTTATTTTTAATTTCATAGGATATAGTGGATGTTTAGGTCCTCCTAAAATCACCCGACTAAGGTTAGGAGCGATTGGAAACAGCACAGTTTCTTGGAAGGCAGTAGCTGGTGCAATAGCCAAATATACTTCATTTTTTTCTTTGCCGGATATCAATCGCTGCAAATGATTTGAAATGTTCAAAATATAATAGGATACCTTAATTCCTTTCACTTCCTTAGTAGCGAGTCGGCCACCTAGCAATGCAAAGTCATTTAAGCCACCTTGGTCAGAAATCATTACATCCAAATTATTTACAGTATCGCGTCGATACAATGCCAATTGTACTGGAGGGGTATAAGTGCTAAGATCATCCTGAGGCAATTCAATCACTGTAAATTCTAATTCTGCTTTATTGATAATAGCTCCTGTAATAAATTTTAGATTGGGAAACTCTAATTTTGCTTTCAACCCTCCTAGGGATTGAAGATATATGTGCTCATTGCCTTTGACTTTCGAATTCAAAGCATCCTGGATAAGCATGGTATGTCCATGTGTCCATATCGGAATTCTGGGCCCAGTCCGCAGGGGAAAAAAATACTGGCTCGAAGTCCCTCCTTTGGTATAATTGAGATTTAATCTTGAAAAGTTAGAATTGATCTCAAATGTCATCATCCTATTGTTTTGATTTGCCTGGCTAAACATAAACCCTCTAACATTGGCAAAAAATATTGAGTCACTATTATACCACAACGAATCAAAAGCCATGACTTTATTACCATAATCTTTGGACATCCGAAAAGCAACATGGGGATCATACTCGAACGTATCCGTAGGTTCGATGACCTGAATTTTTTTTTTGGGATCTGGATTTATACCAGTAAGTTGGCCGAGCACGGTCGGGTCATTTTCAAAATTAGATTGGCCAGCATTGTATCGCGTAGAAAAAGCAATCGACTGTCTCATATTAAACACTTGCAGATCCTGTAATTGATTGGGCCTTCCATAAGCAGCTGTCACCGAATCTAAAGACAAATATAACATAGCCGAATCCAGTGTGGCACCCATGAAATCCGGTCGCGGTGAAAATACTGACTGAGAAAATTGTACAAAAATGCGTGCATCCGTAGTGCCGAATATCGGATCTTTAAAGTTTCCAATAGGCATCTTCGATAAGAATCGGGTACGTGAATCGAACGTAATAAAACCCGTGTCCAGTAAAGTCTGAGCTTCTATACTGAAAGAATCTACATACTTGAGATTGATCTCATCATCTTTGAGTAGGTCAGATCCAAATAGGGCAGGGTCATTACAGTCTTGGCAAAGTAAACCGATGAAAATAAATAAAAGACCGTATGCTAACGATGATCTCATAAGCGGAAAATGTGACGCTTTAAATTTACTTGACCAGATCTTGATAAAATTTGAGATAGATTTTATTTCTATCCGTTTCAGGTAGAAATTCAAGTTGTGGTTTTTTTCCAAATGATTTTTTAGCAACTAAAACTTCTTTATCGAGTTTTTCGCTGCCTGTAATCAATGCATCAGCATACTTTACAGCGCCTTGATGTAGGCGATATTCCTTGCCAGAGTAAAAGTCCTCTAGTTTTTTCGGGTCCAAATTATTTATAGAAGCCTTAGTTAAAAATTTCTTATCAAATGGCATTTCCAGATTCGTATCGTATAACGAATAAATGATTTTTGCATTTCTGAATATAGGTTCATCCTTATAGGTAGTGCGTAAATACAGTGGAATCAAAGAAGTCATCCAACCGTGACAATGAATGATATCTGGCACCCACCCAAATTTCTTTACCGTTTCTATTGAACCTTTACTATAAAATACCATTCGGTCTAAATTGTCATCAAATTGTTTACCTGCTGCATCACTGAAAACGAATTTTCTTTTAAAAAATTCTTCATTATCCAAAAAATAAACCTGCATCCTGGAACCCGGTAATGAAGCTACTTTTATGATTAATGGATAATCATCATCATCCACTATGATATTCATCCCTGAAAGTCTCACGACTTCGTGTAAACGATGCCTTCGTTCATTGATGGTTCCAAATTTTGGCATTAATACTCGGATTTCATATCCATTAGTTGAAACGTACTGTGTTATTTGGTTTACAATATCTGCCATTATACCTTCTTCGGTATAAGGTTTCATCTCTTGGGAAATAAAGAGAATTCGTTTTTTATCCATGTTTTTTTGATCAAAAAAGCCTATGTATCAGGCTCATAAAGGCTGCAAAGGTACAAAAAATATAATTAATGACCTGTGAAGTGTTAGGTAGGGGTGTATGGCAGATTTCCCATTTTGATGGCTAGAAACAACTTATTTAAAGCGCATTGTAGGGAAATTTGCCACACACGTTAGGTAGTACCATTTTGAAGATCTACCTAAACCACCGCAAATTGACATTTCAAGACTTTGAAATTCAACTAACTACAAGGAACTTACCCATTGCATAAGGTAAGCACAAACTAATCCTCCATAAGTTCCTATAGCATAACCTAATACTGCCAATAAGACCCCTACAGGCGCCAGACCAGGTGCAAAAGCAGATGCTACTACAGGCGCTGATGCAGCACCGCCTATATTGGCCATGCTTCCCACGGCGACATAAAAAAATGGGGCCTTAATTATTCGTGCTACACATAATATGATAGCAACATGAATACACATCCATAGCACACCCACCGTGATCAAACCCAAATTTTTACCGATTTGACCCAGATTCATTTGCATCCCGATCGTTGCCACTAAAACATAAAGAAAAATCGAAGCCCACTTAGATGCACCTACTCCTTCTAGATTTCTTGCCCGGGTAAATGAAAGTCCAATACCTATGAGTGTGGCAATGACTACAATCCAGAAGAAGGAAGAATTTATAGCGCCTAATTTATACTGATCTAGCCATGCTTTATGAATTGCCATAAAAGGAATGATTTCGTCTGTAATTAAATGTGAAAACCCAACTCCTCCGAACGTAATTCCCATTAAAATAATCAAATTCGTCATGGAAGGTTGTTTTTCCAAACTGGCGCTAAAAGCAGCCATTTTGATATTGAGCTCCTCGATCATACTATAATCGGCTTTGAGCCATTTGTTGATTTTGTGATGAATCCCTGCTCCGTATAATAAAATTGCCATCCATATATTGGCTAAAGCAATATCCACGACTACTAGACTTCCAAAAAGGGTGTCAGGTACTTGAAATATTTCTTTAATGGCGGTCTGATTGGCTCCGCCTCCTATCCAGCTGCCTCCTATGGTAGACAGACCTTGCCAGAGCTCTGATGCTGGTGCCGGTAGCGTATGAGGGGCGATGGTAGAGACTAACCATAATGCGATTGGACCTCCAATCATGACCCCCATCGATCCTGCCAAAAATATAATCAATGCTTTAGGGCCGAGCTGTAATATGGCTTTGAGATCAAGACTGATACAAAACAATAATAAGCTAGCGGGTAACAAATATCTTGACACAAACGGATACAACTTCGATGAGTCATTCGATATAATGCCCAAAGGCCAGTGGAGCAATGCAGGAATAAAATAACATAACAGTAATGCTGGAACATATTTATAAAACTTTATCCAGTAGGGGCTCTTACTCTGAGTAGAATAAAAAATCAATGCTAGGATGCTAATCAGTATACCGAAGGTGACACCATCATTTTTTACGGGTAGAACTAATAAAAACATAAATACTTTTAAATTATGACTTTATTTTAGATAAAAAATCCAAAACAGTTTGATCGAATAAGGAAGGTTGTTCCACGAAAGGGAAGTGTCCCGCATCTTGGATAGTATGATAAGTAGATGTCGGGATTTCTTTTTTGATTTTTTTAGCAATTTGAATCCCAATTTCTTGGTCCCCAACCACTATCAAAGTCGAGGACTTAATACTTTTTAATATAGGATACAAATCATAATTGGCTAAATCTTTAAACAAATAACGCAAAGCCAAGTTTTTTTCTTTATAATCCAAAGGCATATAGATGCGTAGACTATCCACAAAGTGTTTTTGAGCCATATTCTGCTTAAAGGAAATTCTGATCATTTCACGCATGGCTTCAGGTTGCCCGGTTTTGAAATCTACGCTTTCAATGATTTGATTTCTCTTGAGCTGATCACTATAATCATAGCGTCCATTCATCAGCTTGCTGGATTCTCTTACATCTAAACTAGATATTGCTGCTGGTGAAATCAAAATCAGTGAGCTCAAGAACTCAGGATATTTTACTGCATACTGTACTGCTAACATCGTTCCCCAGGAGTGAGCCATAAGGTGAAATTTTTTCAGACCAAACTTTTTTCGAATCTGGTCAATATCGTTTACGAATGAAGACATACGCATCATAGTAGTGTCTGTAGGCACCTCTGATAATCCACAAGCTCGCTGATCATAATAGATCATATGATGTCGATTAGCTAGTCGATTGATATAGGGTAGTAAGTAGGCATGATTCATTCCAGGGCCTCCATGTACTACGATGATAGGTTCGCCGGACCCCTGATGATAATAGTAAAGCGATTTATCAGGACCTATTCCACCATAGGTCGTCAGTCGCTTGCCAGGTTGACAAGCGAGGGCACAAAAAATAAAGATACTGGCGATGAATAGAACTAAAGATTTCATGCCTTGCCAATATACGAAAATTGTACTCGTTTAAGGGTCATATCGGCTTGTTCTACTTTGACACAGATCCGATCACCCAGGGCAAGAACAGTACTAGAAGATCGTCCTAATGCTTTTAACCGATTTTCTGATAAATAAAATACTTCTTTCATCTCATGAAAAGGTATAAAACCTTCTACATGATTTTCATCCAATTCAACGAATAATCCGCGATCAATCATACCGGATATGACACCGATAAATTCACTCCCTACATGATCAGCGATGTACAAGAGTTGGAAAAACTTCATGGATTCTCTTTCAGCTTCCATGGCCTTGCGCTCTTGATTGGAAATGTGTTTACATTGTTCTTCTAATCTCTTTTTATCTGTGCGATTTGTGCCATCGAGATTTTTATAAAGTATTCGATGAGCGAGGATGTCACTGTATCGACGGATAGGAGAAGTAAAATGAGAGTATAAATCGAAAGCCAAACCATAATGGCCTATGTTATTCGTAGTGTATTCTGCTTTGGCCATGGTACGAATCGCAAGTGGTTGTAGAAGTTTCAGTGATTCATCTTTAAATGTAGCTTCGTAGAGTGCATTGAGTGATTTAGATATTATTTTTGGGGTATCTAATTTTATTTGATAACCCAGTTCTTTGGCAAAAGCCGCTAGATCGGCAAGCTTATCCATATCAGGCAGGTCATGCACTCGGTAGACGAACGGTATAGTATCTTGATTTATTTCTTTGTGATGAATGTATTCAGCTACTGCTTTATTGGCTAGTAACATATATTCTTCAATAAGCATATGCGTATCGATTCGGACCTTTTCATTGACCGAGATTGGCTTTCCAGTATCAGGATCTAGTTTAAATTTATATTCTGGTGATTCAAACCCAATCGAGCCTTCCTCAAATCGAAGTTTGCGCAGATGTTTTGAAATCTGGTTGAGCACATTTAATTCAGTAAAAAATGGACCTTCTTTTTTATCCAATACCTCTTGTGCATTTTCGTAAGTAAACCTGTGATTAGAATGGATAATGGATTTTCCGATCCAGGTATGAATGAC
>JAYSTG010000547.1:0-7914 GCA_043719965.1 Saprospiraceae bacterium
ACAAAAGGTTTTGCTACAGAACAAGATGCTTTAGCCTTTGCAGCAAAATTTGACTTGGATAAAATCAAAACATTACTGGGAGAGTAGATTACAAATCAAATGGGAAGGGTGATGATAAAAGTTGTTCCTGTAGCTGGCTCTTTATCATTCGAAACTACTTGTATAGATCCTCCGTGTGCCTGTACTATATCATATGACAAGGATAATCCAAGTCCGGTACCTTGTCCGGTAGGTTTAGTCGTAAAAAAAGGCTGAAAAATTTTATCCTTTAGAACATCAGGGATACCAGTGCCATTGTCGGAGATCTGGATTTCAATTTTTTGATCCGATAACTTTTTTGTGGTGAGAGTTACGGCAGGGAGATATGAAGGTGCAGTGACAGGAGTACTTTTTTTTCTCTCCGCAACGACCCAAAAAGCATTATTAAATAGATTTAATAACACCCTTCCTATATCCTGAGGAATTACAGGGATTAAAGGTAATGAGGGGTCTAAATTCATCTTAAATTCTGCATTAAACGATTTGTCCTTTGCCCGCAATCCATGGTAACTCAATCTCATATATTCATCTGCCAATGCATTGATATCCATAAGCTCTTTGATGTCGGTAGATTTGCGACTATGTTGGAGCATCCCTTTGACGATGCTTTCTGCTCGTTTGCCATGAAACATTATCTTTTGCTCATTGTCTGAAATATCTCTTGCTAAGGAAATTACTTCATCATGATTGCCTTTATCCAATGCCACTTTCATTTCATCGATGAGCTCTGTATTAATGGCAGCAAAATTATTTACAAAATTGAGCGGATTTTGGATCTCATGGGCTATCCCTGCGGTGAGTTCGCCGAGCGATGCCATTTTTTCTGATTGAATGAGTTGTGCTTGTGTGGATTTTAGTTCGTTGAGTGTATTTTCAAGTTCTTGTTTTTGAAGTGTCAACTGATTGGTGCGCTCTGTGACGAGGTGTTCCAATTCGGCTTTGCGTGCTTCTGAAACCTGGGTTTCTTCTTGTAGTTTCAATCGAAGTTTACGTTCTTTTTTGATCTGTAATATGGCATAGATACCAAACCCAATGAGCCATAAAGCAGCAAACGTTTCGAGGGTGTCAAATCTACCTGAATTCTTTTCAAAAATAGAGGGCATCAATAGTTTGAAAAAAAGGCTGATTACATACACTATACCAATGGGTAAGAGGGCAATAGAAAGTTGCCGTGCTGGGCGGTAATCTCTCAATGCGTAGACTTTGTCATTAGACACACTTTTGGATGAATCAAACAAAGCCGGACGATAATCCTTTAAAAGATATACTGTAATGAAAAGAACTACATAAATGATCTCAACATACCAGTCCCCAATCATTGCGATCGTCGGTATGCGTGATAATGCAAAAAACACGATTGAGCCTAACCAAACTTTGGATAAAACTTTGTCCCATCGCGGTAGGCGGATAGCAGTCTCAAGAATCTTACGGAGGCCCTGTATCCCCAAGGCGACAACAGTGATGATAGGTATTAATTCCATACAAGACTTAATTAATATTTTTCATACTGTTTCTGAGTAGGTATAAGAAATGCAAGGTAAGCATAAACCAAATCCTATCCACTATATGATCTCAGAGAATAGAAAATATACTTCTTGAAGTTTTCTGGGTAAATTTCATGAAAAACGGGAGCACAATGGCTTTATACTATGTAAACAAAAAAGGCTCTTTGCTGTTTTTAGTGGGTAAATTATCTAAAATACATACATGGATTAATTGATTTTGTCTTACTTTTTTTCCGCCCGCCTACTGGTCAGGCAAAAAAAGTAACAAAAAAATTCTCGCTATTCAATCTTTTTTCATGGTATAGCTGCCTCAAAAAACCTGACTACCGTTAAGCAGGCTCGCTCAGTGATTCCATCCTTTTCTATTGATTCTTCTCGGACAATTGAATTGGGGTGCTTTTACTCTATCTCGTGCCTGCCCTCCGTGAGGCGGGCTCGATCCCTGCCCGACTAAGTCATTCCCGTCCGATCCGGCATGGGCGGACAGGCGGGAGTTTTGAGGCACAGTCCCTACCTAGATCCTAAATATTTTCTAAATTAAATTACGTTTAGAAATTACTTCCTATCATCTCAAACCCACTAAATATGGCGAAGAACCACAAAAAAATGTTTAATTTTGTATAATATATATAGCCATGGTAATTACAATTAAAAAAAATCGCCAATCAACCCAAGAAGGTCAAAAAGAGATTTGATCCAAAAAAATATGCGGGGAAATTAAAGCGCGGATTTGATGGCCTCGAGTATCAGAAATTAGTAAGAAATGAATGGCAATAAAATATTGATAAATACAATCGTAGTCATAAATCTGGCAGAAGGCAAGTTTTTGGATATCGTCTTAATACGGGATAAAGAAATTTGTCTTTCAATCATTTCTGAAATTGAACTTTTAGGACTGGCACAATATAAGTGAACCTGAAATTTTATTCTTCAAAAACATTATTTCTGAATGCACTTTAATAGAGCTAATATCAGCTATAAAGCAAATTGCTATAAAGATCAAACAACTATATCAGATTAAACTTCCAGATGCCATTATAGCGCTTCTGCTATATATTTAGAAGTGCCTTTACTCACTTTTGATACAGGGTTTGCCAAAATTAAAGATTTAGACTTAATTTTAATAGAGGCGTGATGTATTGCAGTATGTTTGAAAAAAACAATGAGAATAATCTACATTTTAAGATTTATTAATTATTAAAATTAAACTTGCTCAATAGCATTTCTAAAAGTGGCTATTCTTTACACCAATTGATTCAATTTCAATCTAGCCGATTTTCTAGTCAATACATGGATAATAATATAAGCGATCAAATAAGTGCATCCGCATAAGGTGAACAACACATTATAGCCTGCCGTAATATTTCCCAATTGTTTAAATCGATCCAATAGATTTCCAACAAATAACGGGAATACTATTCCGCCTAACGCACCTGCCATGCCTCCAATACCCACTACGGATCCTACAGCTTCTTTTGGAAATAAATCTGAGGCCAATGTAAATATATTGGTAGCCCAGGCTTGATGTACTGCCACTGCGATACTCAATAATGTTACAGCCACCCAAGCCGAAGTGGCATATTGTGTAAAGATGACGGATAGTTCTATACTTGCAAATATCAATAAGGATGTTTTGCGCGCTTTGATCGTAGACCAACCTCTTAACACCAATAAGGAAGAAAAGTATCCACCTCCAATGCTACCAACAGTAGTAGCAAGGTAAATGATCATAAGTTCGACACTAGGTTTTTTAAGATCCAAACTAAATGTTGATGCAAAGTAAGAGGGCAACCAAAATAAAAAAAACCAAAATATAGGATCGATCAATGCTTTGCCTGTGATGTATGCCCAAGTCTGTGGAAATCGAAAAAGTTTAAACCAGTTGATCTTAATAGAACTATCAGATGGATGATCATCTTGCCCGGCCTTTATATGATCGAATTCTTCCGTAGTTAATCGCTTTTGATTAGCAGGAATATCGTATAAATAGATCCAAAACACTGCCCAAATAAAACCCAGGGCCCCTGTGATCCAAAATACTTCCTGCCAACCTGCAACGTTTAAAATCAAAGGCACAAGAAATAAAGCCATAACGACCCCTACACTAGTGCCCGCATTGAAAATGCCCGTGGCCAGTCCTCGCTCTTGCTTTGGAAACCATTCGGCCACCGTCTTTACTCCGGCAGGGAAATTGCCAGCTTCACCCAAGCCTAAAGCTACACGAGCCACTATGAAACCAGTGACTGTCCTGGCTAAAGCATGAGCCATACCTGCTATACTCCAGATGATGATACTAACCAGATATCCCAGTTTAGTGCCTATACGATCTATAATCGCCCCCGATACCAATAGCCCTATCGCATAAGCAGCAGTAAAGGCCATGACGATTCGTGCAAAATCCGATTCGCTCCAATTAAATTCTTTTTCCAATAATGGTTTTAATAACCCTATGATCTGTCGATCTAAATAATTAATACAGGTGGCCAGGAAGATTAATCCGAGTATGATCCAGCGGTAATTTTTGAATTTCATATGCATCGAAAATTATCCGGTGGAGTTAGGAATGGTTTGTTTTTATCAAGGCAAGTAAAATTCAACATCGAAATAAATTTCGATGCACAGAGGAGAGCAGCTACCACCCATGGATGGATCCATCTTTAGCGTATAAAATTGGATGAGGATATTTAGTATTGGCTGTAATTTCCATGACCAGATCTGCCTTGGATGGATTAAACACTACACCCAATCCTGGCCTTGGGTTTAAATATATTTTTCCATTCTTAAACAACATATAATCGGAATTGAAATAGGCAGGTTGCTCAAACACCCCACCTGCTAACTCTATGAGGCATCGAGTAGGACTGGATGATCCCAATACATGGACCAAGGCCGCAGTAGATAATGGCCCTGTAAAATGTGGTATCATCCCGACATAATGAGTTTCACATAAAGAGGCAATTTTTTTGAGTTCATTCAATCCTCCGGAATTGGGAGTAGTAATCCTGCAATAGTCGATCAATCGACCTTCAATCAATTCATTGATATCCCATCGGTCGCCAAATTGTTCACCTACCGCAATAGGTACATTAGTCATTTGACGGATGGTTTTATAGACACCTGGATTCTCTGATCGAATGATGTCTTCTACAAAATAAGGTTGTAAAGGTTCGATTCCTTTACAGATCTTAATGCCCTCCGGTGTGTCAAATCGGGTATGCAGATCAATAGCCCAATTACCACCACCTCCGACTGCAGCATCCATTTTCTGACAATGTTCTATCGTCTTTTGAGTATGCTCATAAAAGTCAAAAGGTTGTTCACCATTTCCACCTGTAGGATTAGTCCTATACGTTCTAAATCCGGCAGCTAGACAATCTTTAGCGCGATCATATTCATTGGTTGCTTTTGATGCACTATATCCGGTAGCGTAACATTCTACATAGTCTCGGGTAGCTCCGCCCAATAGATCGTAGACCGGCACATTTAATGCCTTGCCTTTTATATCCCAAAGCGCCATTTCAATAGCGCCGACGGCATGAAGTTTTTCCCTTCCAGGAGGATAAAACATACCTCTGTACAAGAGTTGCCAGATATGTTCTATTCGGAAAGGATCTTGACCGATGATCATCTGAGCACATTGTTCGATCCCATCTTTAAATCCCCCTTCACCGATACCGATAATGCCTCCATCTGTTTCGATCTCCACTATACCTCTGGCTTGATTGAATAATGGTTTGGTATATCCCGGAGCAGCATAATATCGGATCTTTTTTATTTTTAATTTAGAGGTTGCTGTATTGGCGCTACTTTGCATTGCATTCAGTGCAGGTAGATATAAACTGATAGCTGCAGAGCCCAGTACAGTGTTTTGGATAAATTTTCGTCTTTGCATGTCTGCTACTATTTAGAATGTTGATTGGGATAGGTAACCATAAATTTTATTTTTTTGGATGGTTTGATTCAATAAGCTTCAAATTTAAAGTCATTCAATTGCGAATTGTAATTGTAAGAAATCCTCTTTAGTTATTGTTCTTTTCTGATCATGGTCGTAGCTCCTCCCTCCAAGGTAAGATTTACCGGAACATTGGACATCCAGGCTCCTCGTGTAAAATCTGGGAGATCCACAGTCTTTCCTTTTTTAGCTACCGATATTTCACTGGCATGGGCAATCACGCTCCATGCTGCTGCATCATATACATCCTGATCCAATGGAAGACTATTTCGAAGGCAGTCAATCAATCTCCAATCCATAATAAAATCCATGCCTCCATGACCGCCCACTTTTTTTGCTATTTCTCCAATGTGTTTTACTAATGGAGTGGTATATTTTTCTTCAATTTCTTTCAGTTCTTTTTCATTCATCCACTCTTCCCCAATTGCAATTTTTCCAGGTTCGGGCCATTTTTGTGCAATGCCCTTGGTGCCACTTAGGAGATGAATTCTAGAATACGGTCTGGTGGAAGTGACATCGTGTTGTAACAGGATCGTTTTGCCTTTGTTGGTTTTGATAATCGAGGTATTCATATTTCCACGATAAGGTTTCCCTACAAATTCTTTATAATACGGATCAGCTTTCGCTAATTCGACTGCTCTGGAAGCCATTTGAAAATCATTGCTTGATATTGCAACCATATGATCGAATTGGTCACCACGATTGATATTTAGACATTGAGCTATAGGTCCGAGTCCATGTGTTGGATACAGATTGCCATTTCGATTGGCATTTTCTCGGAGCCGCCACATATCAGTATAAGAGGTTTTGCTGAAATTAGATTCTATTAAATTATGGATATAAGCTCCTTCAGCATGCACCATTTCACCGAACACACCTAGCTGAGCCATATGTAGCGTCATTTGTTCAAAAAAATCATAACATGTATTTTCAAGCATCATACAATGCCTTCTAGTCTTCTCAGAAGTCTCTACCAGTTGCCAACATTCATCGATAGTCTTGGCTGCGGGCACTTCGGTAGTGGTGTGTTTTCCATGTTCCATAGCATATACAGCGATGGGGGTATGAAGGCTCCAGGGCGTACAATTATAGATCAAATCAATGTCGGCATGCTCACACATCGTTTTCCACCCATGCTCTCCACTAAAAGACAAAGCTTTAGGTAATTTAGTTTTTTCTAAAAAGTTTTGTTGTTTTGATACTCGACTTTGGTCTTTATCGCATAAGCCAATGATATCGACGCTATCTATTTGGCACAATCTTTTTACTGCCCCCGATCCTCGATTTCCCAAGCCTACTATGCCAATGCGCACTTTATTTAATCGGGGCGCTTTATAGCCGCACATATTAAATTCTTGTTTTATCTTAGGCTTAATAGAGCTGCTTTCATGGGTCTGCTCTTGCATTTGCGAAATGCTTGGTATCCCTACTAAGGCACCACCGGTACCTAGGCTGAGGTTTTGGATAAATTTTCTTCGATTTGATTTCATGTCCTTTAGAAGTTAATAATATATTCTTTCCAATATGGAGGGATGAATATAAAAAAATAACTTCAAACTACAAGAAATGCTGTAATTCTTTACAGCCCCACTTCAAATCTTTATGGGGTTTATAACAAGCAGCATTATGGATCCTCTCTAAGAAAAGCTTAGTCGATGTTGGAGATGCGAAATAAAAACTAGTGTTCAGATTTAACAAAACGGGAATTCCCGATTTCTTTATTTCCTTTTACTAGTTTTATGAAGTAAAGGCCTGGAGTCAATGCATGGATAGGTATAGATTGATCACCTCGCACACGTTTTTCAAAAATAAATCGACCTAGAGCATTGAATATGCGTGCTTGCACTTCGATCGTATTTTCTTTCAAATAAATAACATCTGTGGCGGGATTAGGATATATTTGAATATTTTCTTGAAGGGAAGATTCAGCTTTGATAGGAATAGTATTAAATGATTTAATTTTTGAAATCTCAATTTCAGTCTGAGTTCCAGCTGAATTTAATAAACTTCTAGCTAAAAGAATTACACTCCCATCCGGTAACGGCAAAATATCCGATAAAAAAGCACCTGCAGATTTTAAGGGTATCGAAACACCGCCATTCACTCCTATGTTTTGTGGTGATCCATTAGCTTTAAGATAATAGACCTGTAGTTGAGTACTATTATTGGGGAGTACCATGACGCCGGCTACGATAGGATCTTGTTGGCTATTCAAAACAAGATGGCTGATACTTAAATTTTTATTCAGTGTGGAAATGCCTTTGTTTCCAAATGAAGAATCGATCACTCCATTCGATTTAACTTTGAGTAAGATCACATTTGGAGGCAGGATACCTGCTATATAAAGGTTGTTATTTTTATCTTGAGTAGCTGCTCTAAATGAGATGTCAAGGGTCGAAAGCCGTATTACACCGTTGG
>JAYSTG010000548.1:0-7908 GCA_043719965.1 Saprospiraceae bacterium
AATAATGATTTCTTCTTCAGGAATAGATTGGCTAAACCGGAATGCTTCTATTGCAGTGAACATTTCCTCCCACTTAAAATTATTTTTATCAAACATCAAAATTTTTTCAGTGAGACTAAAACTCAAGGAGCCAGGATGAAGATATAGCAGGTCAAAGACCTTGCGCAATTCAACCGCGTGATAATTTGAAGTTCTTGACAAATGTACTTTCATATTGAATTTTTTACATCAATCTCCCCTCAAACGCTTTTTTTAATATGCTCTGCCTTAACGATTCTGCTTTCTGCAGGCTTTGAGTGATGTTTTCCTCCATTTTGTCAGCTACGCTGAGGCGGCATTCGATTTCTTGAACGAGATCGAGTTGTTCTTTGAATGTACAATATGGAATTTCAAAATTTCTCAATGAATTTAAAGCAACTGTTTTTTGTGCTGTTCCCGTTGCAGTTGATTTCGCCTGGTTAAAAACAACTGATGATTGTAATAAATAATATAGCCATTTTTGATTAGTTATTTCTAGTGGACGAAGTAATCCAATGTGTCTTTGAAAACAAAACTTCTTATCAAAATCAATCAAAATGGGAATACCAAATGAACCTGTAACAGTATAAAGAACATCACCATTCATTGGCTTCCTGTTGATTTTAAGTTTTGAATAATATTCTTCATTAACGAAAAATGTATCAGAGAAATCAATTTTGTTATTGTACTTTTTTACATTTGAAATTGTAATGAATGGAATTCCTGAATTTGATTTTGGCGGAGCCTGATGATCACCATCTGAAATATTTTTAGAAACATCTTTCAATTTCAATTTCTTCCATCCCACCGGCAATTCTCCCTCCATTACATTTTCGTTCGTCAACCTCCCCTCAAAGGCCCATTTCAACACCGACTGCCGATACGTTTTTAGTTGTTGTTGGGCCAGACGCAGGTATTCTATGCTTTTGTCGAGCTCACTAAAGAGTTCTTCTATTTTGGCGACGATGAGGAGTTGGGTGGGGAGGGGGGGAATTGGGAATTCTAGTGGAGCAACATTTTTATTGTTTATTTGAGGCACATTTGAACCATCATAAATCTTGCTTAAATCAAGTTTTTGAATCCAATAAAAGAGGTAGTTGTTTGAAAGAATTTCTTTTGGCAAAATGCCCATAACATTTAAATCAAAAGATGAATCTTGTGAAAGTATTCGTTTCTTATTTGTAAGAATTGCACCACCTCTTTTGGGAAATATTACTGTTCCTTTTGGGTATATTTTTATCTTTAATTTTCGAATTTCTTCTATAGTTAATTTTAAATTGGATTTAACCATTCTGATTTCATTTCCAACTAGATTCATGTCGCTTACTTTGTAAAATTGAATCTCACCTTCGTTTGAAATCAATTCTAAACCTTTTGGAGTATTGCCACTGACTATTTCACATGCTTCTCCCAGCTTCACCCATTTCCAATCATTCGGCAATCGATCTATATTTTGCTGATCCTTCATATTAAAAATTGTTAAATGGTAGGCCTTGGTACGGTGTTGGTACTGCCTTGGTGGAGAGTCCAGATAGATATAAATGGACGAAATGATGCTTATTATTAGATTTCAAGATGATCATCATATGTGTTATTTTTAAATATGTCGTTTTCCTAGTTAAGCAAAGACTCATTGATTATCAGCGGTTTACATGATTTGTCGTTTTCACAGTTAAGCAAGATGTGGACTATTTATTAATATATATCAATAGTTGTTTTAGGTGGATAATAAAAGTAATATATTATTGATTTACAGTTAGTTATAGTTATTTTCCGAATTCAAAACATGTAAAGCTCAAATTGTCTTTGCCTTAAAACATATTTAAGTAGTTGATTTTAAAACATATAAATAAATTTTTAAAATAACCATTGATTCTGTCAAATAAATCTTGCAGGCATTTCATCCCAGGTCTTTCCTTCCAATATCCTACCGGTTTTCTTTTTATTCGTGCCACCCCATTGTTTGAAGAAAAAGGCCACGCCGGCTTCGTTACATTGATCCTTGATATCGGTCACCCATTCCTCTTTCATAGGTCTAGGTTTTCGGCCACTTTCGCCACCGACGATCACCCAATCTATCTTTTTTAAGTTCATATCAGGTAATGCTCCAATCAATGGCTCACAGGATAAAAACTTAACCCTTGCTTTTGTTGCTCGCAGCAGATCGATGCGATTGGTAAATTTAGCATTCTCTACTGATACACCCATCCAGATATTGTGCGTCCATTTTAGCCAGCCTTCGCTATCATAATATCGCAGGACATCGGCTCGCTTGGTGAGGATCTGGAATACATGTTGTGGATTGTCTTTCATGACTTTAAATACTTTTTGGATAAACGCGATAGGCACATCTTTGTGAAAAAGATCACTCATAGAGTTGACAAAGACCACTTTCGGTTTTTTCCAGGTATAAGGTGTATTCAGTTCATCTTCATGTACGGTCAATTCAAAATTGTGAGCATATTTTTCTACGCCCATAGCCTGAAGCCTTCGGGACATGACTTCCGCATAACAGTATTTGCAGCCTGCTGAGATTTTATCGCAACCGGTGGTAGGGTTCCAGGTCATTTCTGTCCATTCGATAGATGATTGTGCCATAGGGTTATATAATTTTGTAGTTAATAATAGTTTTTAATTTAAATACATTTTCATAAGTTAGGCCAGGAGTCCTACTTTCATAGTTAATTTTCCCTGCCTTTTTTAAACTAATCAAAACTTCTTTTGCTTGTTGAGGTATATGACCATTTTCGTAAGTATAAATTAAAACATCTGCATTTGATTGCAATTTCTTATACAATATTAAACCTTCAAGTTCTGTTTTGAATTTTTCCACTTTAGTTAATTTTTTTTCAACAAACATATCTAGTTGCCCTTTCACCTTATCTTCATCAATATCAAAATCTGCTTCTCCATTAGTTCTATTTCTCTTCCAGGCAATGTCCAAGAATTTATCAACTGCTCTAAAGTGTTTTGCACAAAAAATAATGCCGTAAATATTTGATCCTTTTTTCAAAGAAAATGGAAATAGTTTCAATTCAGAATTTTTAGGTATAGCCTCTTTTAATTTTGAAATCACAATTCTATGGATATTTTGATACTTATTTCTTTTTAATTCCTCCATATCAAACTCTATGATTTTCCTAAACTCAACGGTTCCTCCATATCGCCAAAAGTATGAAGATGAAGAATAATAAATAAAGTCAACACCTTTTAATTTTTCAAGTTCCAAAACAAATTGTTTTGATATAAATTTTACCCCATTTTGATCTAAATAAACTAGAGATGGAAACTTGGAAATTTTGTCTAGTAACTTAAAAAACAAAATTTCAGTGTCTTCGTTGTAATATTCAAGATTAGTAAAATATTTTAATTTTGGATTTTCGAGAAGAAATTCTTCACAGTTCTTTTTTAACAATTCAAATTTATTTTGATTTGATTTATCTGGCTCATATTCGTTTAGATGTAAAACTACTTTTGTTTTAGTGCTCAGGAATCTGCCTAAAAAGGATGATACTTTAGTTAGAAATCTTATTGGTGAGCCAGGAATGCCGTTAGTATCATATCCAGGGCCCGCAAAAAAATCAAATATGTGTAATTCATCAAAATAATCTTGCATTACAAATGTTGGTATCCAAGCTTCGGCATAATCTTCGAAAATCTCTAGCTTAGTAATTGTAGTTTCGTCAAATGGATCTGAATGTAAATCTCTATAAGGCATAGTGTGTTTTAAGGCTTAATCAATATCAGTGTTTCTTTTGATCTCTAATCTTAATTTTAGCAAGGTTAATTTGGTAATTCATTTGCAGAGTCATCCATATAGTCGCGTTTATCTTCAAACCCTTTTCAAAGGAATTAGCAATATCGTCTGTAATATCCTGTTTACCTTTAAGTATAGCAGCTAAATATGAATAGGACATTTGGATGGAAGATGCGAAATCTGAATGATTGATACCACGTGACTCCAACTCATCTAACAGTATTTCACCGGGATGAATTGCATAAGTTGGCGTTAAATCTTTTATATTATATCCTTTTTTCATAGTCTACAATTTTACGCTGCCAATACCTCATTCAACTCCCCAATGATCTCCTCCGTCTTATCCCCAAACAACTGCCACATCCGCCCCAAGCCGCCATTTTTATTAAAGGGATCCAGTTCAAAATCATCTTTAGCCACATGAAAACTTGAAGCGATATAATCTTTGATCATGCGCAACCACTGCATCTGTTCCTCTGTAAACTTTAAGGTGCCGGCCTGTTTTTTAAATACCCAGCTCTGGAAATTGCTATCCACGGTCTTATCAAAGCCGGTGAGCGTGGTATCAATACCGCTTACTTTGCGGATCAAACTCACCAAAGCGATCAATTCATTTTTGGCTGATCCATTGGCTTGTTTCAATTGTTCATAAGCTTGCCAGACATGAAGTGGTGCTAGCAGGGGTTGTTCTGTTTTTACTTTTTCACAGAGGTCTTTGATCATTTTATAGGTCAGCTCTCGGCGCTGATAAGGTTGCCCGTAAAAGATCTGGAGTGCGGTGATCTCATCTTTATGAGCTTCGATCCAACTGGTAAAGTTGTGGATGGTCATAGCAGCAGCATCGGCCTGGTCTTTTTTCCATCCCGCGTGTATGACCACATCGATATTGATATCATCTAGGATTTGGTCGTATTTTTTACGCACATCGATGATATATTGCCTGAGATCAGGATCGTTGAATACAGCAGTGGCGTCATCGATCAGTCGGGCATGTTGGGTCTGAATCTTTTTATCTAATTCGATCGGTGGGGTGTCTGGATTTTCGGTATAGACTTTTATTTTGATCTGGTCGATGGTGTCGGGATCGTATGCATTCAATAATTGTTTGACGATATGACTGATGGTGAGTCCATTCGTCTGCTCTATCAATCGCGATTTTTCTTTTTCGTCGATTTGTTTATCGAGACGGATCAGTCGATTGGCTAGGGTGGTGAGGATATCTTCGGAAGTATTGCCTACGGCTACGTGTTGCAAAAGATCTTTGAGACTCATTCCGGGATTTTTCTCCAATGGACGACTATCCGTTTTTTGAGAACTCTCAACACCTATCGTATCGATGATTACAAAATGATCTTTGGTATATTTAGCCGATGGAGTACCGGTAGCTTTTAATTGTTCGAGGGAGCAAGTACGCGTACCTCTACCTTTCATTTGTTCGTAATAACTTTTACTTTTTACATCTCGCATAAATACAAGTACCTCGAGTGGTCGGATATCTGTTCCGGTGGCAATCATATCGACTGTGATGGCTATGCGGGGATAATAATCGTTGCGAAACTGGCTCAAAATACTTTTAGGATCTTCTACACTGCGATAGGTTATTTTTTTGCAAAATTTATTTTCTTCGCCAAATTCTTCGCGCACGATATCGATGATGTCTTCGGCATGAGAGTCGGTCTTAGCAAAAATCAGGGTCTTGGGGACTTCAAATTTTCCTGCAGCATCTATACGATCTGGAAACATAGCGGGCAATGATTCTTTGATGGCGCGCACGATCGTACGGATCTGACTTTTATTGACGATATCCCGATCTAGTTGTCGGCCACTGTATTCTATATCTTCATCTACCGTCTCCCAAAATTTTCTTCGTGTGATTCGTTCCCGTTTATCGACTTGCTCACCTACGGAGATTTTAGCGCCTTCCCTGGTGATTTTGGTATCGATATTGTATACATTATATGGCACGAGCACCCCATCGATCACGGCTTTTTCATAGCTATAGTCGCTGACGAGGTTTTGATTAAAATAGCCAAAGGTTCTATTATCCGGTGTAGCGGTCAAGCCGATTTGGAACACATCAAAATAGTCCAGTACCTGCTTCCAGAGATTATAAATACTGCGATGACATTCGTCGATGACTATAAAATCAAAAAACTCGATGGGTATTTTTTCATTGTAGACGACGGGTGCTGGATCTTTGGAGCCCGACCAACGGGTTTCATTGGGATTGTCGTCTTCGGCGCTTTCGTCCAGGTCGGTACCTTTCAAGATGGAATACATCCGTTGTATAGTAGAGATGTAGACTTGATTGTCACCGGGAATAAAACTGCTCTTTAATCGGGTGACACCATAGAGCTCTGTAAATTTGCGATTATCATCATTGGGCACGTAAGCCATAAATTCCTGTTCAGCTTGTTCGCCCAGATTGCGGGTATCTACTAAAAACAGGATACGTTTTGCTTTGGCATATTTCAATAGCCGATAGATAAAAGTAATAGCCGTAAAAGTTTTACCTGCGCCGGTAGCCATTTGGATCAGGGCTTTTGGTTTATTGGCTTTGAAGGATGCTTCCAGTGTATTGATGGCAGCGATCTGGCAATCCCTTAATCCTGCGGTAGGTAAATCAGGAATATGCTGCAATCGACTGCGAAGTGAATGATCCAGTTTACTCCACTCTGCAAAAGTCTCTGGCCGATGAAAGGTGAATACAGGTCTGGATCTGGGTTTGGGATCCCGATAATCGGTGAATCGGGTGAGCTCACCGGTGCTTTCGTAGCCAAACGACAGTTTATTATTATCCAGGTATTTTAATTTGGCCGCAGCATAACTTTCCGTTTGACTTTCATGAGAAGTCATGTTATGTCCTTCCTCCTTTCTTTTAGCTTCAATGACACCCACAGCTTGTTTATGGACAAAAAGCACATAATCTGCAGGACCTACTTCTGTGCTATATTCTTTTACTGCAATACCAAAACCTGCATTGAGATTGATCTTTGATTTTTCCTGAATGAGCCAGCCGCTCTGAATGAGCAAGGCATCGATCTTATCTCTGGCTATATGTTCAGGAAACTGATTAGGCATTCAATGGTTGGGATTGAGTGCATGAAAATAACGAAAAATGGCCGATGGCCACAGAATATTGTTCCAAGAAACCCTTTATTGATTTAAATCCCTTAATTTAGGATCTTTTGATTAAGCTAAGCCGTTTTAAATTTTTAAATCAATAATACATTGGGTTTCAAAATGATCAACAGGGAGATGTGATTACGTATTATGGCTTGACCTTAGGCCGAAGTTTCTAATTTTATTTTTACCTCTCTTCCCACTCACCGACGATCCGGTATGGAAACCACCACAACCTCCGGAATAAATGGTGGCGTACCCTTCATTTTTTTTACAAACTTTGAAAAGGTACTTTCTGTGAAGATCTTATTGTCCAGGTCTATTGTTTTGGGATGGTAGATCGGTCTGGGGATGGTGTCGGTGATGATGGTATCAGAGTATTGAAGATGAACTTTGCTCGGAATAGGTAGTCCGGTTTGAGGCCTGTTAGTTTGAAAGAAAAAGAATAGAAACAGAAAGGTCACGTAAAAGTATTGTATTAAAATATCGAAAAATCGTATTTGATGTCCGTTTGAGATTAAACTCAGCGGTTGAAACCGCCGCTACAGATCTTACTTGGCGGCTCCATGTATCTTACCCGCGATCGCCGCGATCTTCGTAAACCCTTTAGCATCTTCGCCACTCCACGCGTTATTCATCTCGCCATATTGGCCCATCTTGCTGCGCATCATATCATGAGGCGAGTCGATGCCATGCAATTCAAATCGATAAGGGAATAGTTTAATAAATACCGTGCCGCTCACTCGCTCCTGCGTATGCTCGAGGAAAGTCTCGATGTCGCGCATGACTGGATCCAGATATTGACCCTCATGCAACATCATGCCATACCAGTTGCCCATTTGTTCCTTCCAGTATTGTTGCCATTTGCCGAGCGTATGTTTCTCTAGAAGGTGATGTGCCTTGATGATGAGCAGTGGAGCCGCTGCTTCAAATCCCACCCGACCTTTGATACCGATGATGGTGTCGCCGACATGGATATCTCTACCGATGCCAAAAGGAGAGGCGATGGA
>JAYSTG010000549.1:0-2946 GCA_043719965.1 Saprospiraceae bacterium
TTCTTTTAGGCCTCATTGGTTTTGCTTGCATCTTTCTGTTGTTTTCTCAACATTAAGATACTATAAAACAAGGTTTTAGTAGTTTTTGAGCAGACTCTATTTAGCTGAAGCTGCCTAACTTTTTCCTATACGGTAAAGTTTTTTCTCCTTTTTCCAAGTCTTGATTCTTTTTATATTCCATTACTATTTCGTCCGCGACAGTTCCTCATGTCGCCACAAAATTGCCCCTTCCCAATAGATGACTTCCCCAAAATAATTTTGATATCTGCTTGTTATCATTCAGGAGCTTGTACGAACTTTTTCCTTTTATATTACTGCACCAATTTGCTTATTGCCATATATGGTGGAACCGATACGAACAAATGCACATAGTCTTTTGATACATGTCCCTTTATTATTTCTACTTCATGCTCTTTACAGACGCCTCGTATTAGTTCCTCTTATCCTCTCTCCTACTAGCCCTTGTAGTACTGGTTTGCGATATTTTGTTATCCATACTATATGGTATTTGCAATCATACGAGCTTTGCGTTGATTTTCGGTTGTTTTGCATAACCCCAAAGATATAAATCCGCTTTTTTAAAACCTTCGTTGAAGTTTTTCATTTTGCTTGTTTAAATAGCTAGCAAAACTGGCTTTTATTTTATACTGATGGTAAATGTCTTCTTCCTTATAGAGTAGAGCTTTTTAAATCCATAACTGATACTAAATCTATAATCCCCGATATTTGAGGGAGTACCGATTAACTCTATTTTGGTATCGTCAATTAGGATTTTCCACGAGTCGTTTTTTATTTCAGTACCTGATTCATCCACCAGTTGTATTTTTATAAAACGGTCCAAGATTTTTTTAGGTGTGATTTGGATATTATCATTTACTGTATTAAAGGCTATTCTAAGATCACTAGGGAGTCCTAAAAAGTTAATTTTCGCTTTATCTTTATAACTTATGTTTATAGTATCGTAAGCCATACAACCTGGATCATTTTCGACATGCACGGAGTAAGCACCTACTTTATAGGCATTGATAGATGAAGTCGTATCCCCAGTAGACCATTGGTATCGGGTACCTCCATATGCAGATAGGGTAATTACACTTCCTTGATGGATGACCGTGTCTTTATTGGGCCAAAGATCTTTAAAAGGAGGAGGACCCTTGCTTTCTAGATAATATTCTTTAGTATCTATATTGCCTTCATGATCGGTGATAAGGACTTCATAAAAGCCCGGAGCAAGACCGTTTCGATTGGGTGAGATACTACTATCAGACCACAGGTATTCAAAAGGAGGAAAAGTACCTTCTATTTGGAGATCTATTGTACCATTCGCATTTCCGCAAACTGGCTGGCTGATAGATTCACGGATTATGAATGGCAATACCGGAGGCTCTGTGACATGGATGACCATTTCATTGGACATCAGGTTTCTATAAGTAAAATGTGCAGTAGTCACACCAGGCTTACGGGCTAGGATCTGATTTGATAGTGAATCATACAGCACAAATTCCTTTTCACTATCAATATTTACTCCCGGCAAATTGGTGATTTCAAAAATATTGCCAGACGAATCATGAGCAAATACATGAATTATCTTTGATTCTCCTGTAGACATTTGAAATTCTTCAAGTTCCGTATAAATATCAGAAAAAGGTTTGTCGGGCTTAATAAGAATAGATGATGAGGTATCGATAAAGGCAAGCGGATCTGATGCGGTGGATCCTATGAGTAGGATATTAAATAATCCCAGGGACCTGCCTTTGTCTATCCAAATAAGTGTATCCAAAGCCTTATCAGATTCACCGCTAAAAGAATTGCCTGAGGGATCTACAAGGATTAATTTCAAAGAAGTATAACCTGATGGGCGATGTGTCGCAAAATAAACTGTATCCGTATTGCGAATATTAGTTGAAGTATTTAGAATGGAAACATTTGGTTTACTATCGTTCATGAGGGCCATTCGGCGCTGATCGGGTATAAAAACTCTGTTGTAAAATAGCTTCACTGGATTAAAGCCCTTGATTGAAAATTTTGAGTCACTTATGGGTAAATTAAGAAGACTTATCACTGTATCTATTAATGAAGTAACCGACGCAGATCCTAAATGGACTTGGCCATCAATTTGAGTAATGTTTTCTTGACTCAGTCCACCACCCTGACTTGACAATGCAACGACCTCATCATTATCTTCCCCATGAAGCCTTTTAACAAAATCGAATCCCAATAAGGAGGTGACAAATCCAGGGTCATAAATTATTCTTTTATCTTTTGGCGAAATTGCCCTCTGAGTTCTGGTAACGATTGAATGTATAGGTATTTTGTTCAAATTCAAGTTAGAACCGTTTATTATCTTCTCCAGTATCCAGGACTTTATTTTAAAATCTTCAACAGCTCCTTTATTAGTGGCATACCTTAATAAATTTAATGATAAGGCAAGCTTCGGAGATTCTAAAATATAATTACACAATGCAGAGCCTGAATGTGGAACATTCAAACCTATCAGTTTATGAATGTCGTCTTTATACAAAAGACTTTGTAAATATGACCTTGTCAATATACCTCCCATACTATGTGTTATGATATCAAATTTCCCAACAGAAATTCCTGCCTCTATCAAATTTGCTTTAAATATTTTTAAATTATTGGGAACTACGAGTTTATTACTAATAAAAGCCATAGCATGTGTACCCTCGTAATCTACCTTATGCAATAAGTCCAGATCATAAAGACCAGTATTGATTAAAGACATTTCCATTTTATTAAATGCAGACGGATCAGACCAGATCCCATGCACCATCATAATCGGAACATTTAAAACTTCCAAGGTTCCTGATTTTAGTACTTGCTGTGTAATGGTGTCATACAGTTGAAGGGTAAGGGATTCACTGTATTTTTTTGACGAGGCAATATATTCGGGATGTTTGTAAAGATACCAAAGGGTGTCGGCCAACT
>JAYSTG010000550.1:0-2946 GCA_043719965.1 Saprospiraceae bacterium
TCGATGGACCAGTAATAAGGTAGTGACTCTACAGGAAATGCTCGATACGATACAAACTAAGTATGAGATAGAGTCCCTGCACAATGGTTTTCACGATACGGATAAAAAATTCCGAGCGGTAGGGCATCAAGGCACTTTTGCAGTGATCAGTACGATGAGTGCTCCTTTCTGTGAGGGTTGTAATCGGATCCGGCTAACTGCAGATGGTAAGATCAAAAATTGTTTATTTTCTAAGGGGGAGACCGATCTGCTAACAGCCTTACGTAAAGGTGAAGATATAGTGGCTTTGATCCATCAGAATATTATGGCTAAGCATAAGGCGCTTGGTGGGCAGTTTGAGGGGGACATGCAAAAGATACATGTGGAGGAGTTGGAGAATCGGAGTATGATCACGATTGGGGGATGAGTTGTAGACAAGGCTAAGTAATTTTTCAAAATTAATAACTATTTTCATATGGAAGATGATAAAACTCAAAAATCGGAAAAGCCTAATGAAACAACCAATAATTTGGAACAAGGCCTATTACAATCACTTGCACCAAAACCTAATCCAACCGTTACGCCGGATACTAAAATTTCTAATATATATAATCCACTTGGTATGAAATTTCCATCTGTGACACCCACACCAAGTATAGAAAAATCCACACTAACACACATAAATTGGGAAACCTTACGCTTAACGGCTGAATTTGGAAATAGGCTAAATGAATTAAGAAGTGATAAAACAAAACTATTAAATGAAATCCGGAAATTAACTAGTGTTGCGAAAATAGAAAGTACTAAATTTGTAGAATTAGACGAATTGAATAAAAAACTGTTTAGTGCAAATAATTTAGGGTACTTATTATCCCAAGTATCTGCAGATGCACACTCATCTTTACTTCAACCAAATAGTAACTTAGTTGCTGATTTTAATTCTGAGAAGATACAAAAATCATTTATTTTAGCAATTGATATTAGAAAATCAACTGATTTAATGCTTAATTGCAAATCATCTCAGTTGTTTTCATTCTTTATTAAAGATCTATGCGACTCTTTAAAAGAAATAATTATTTCAAATTATGGGATATTTGACAAATTTACTGGTGATGGTATTTTGGCCTTTTTCCCAAATTTTTTTAATGAATATAGTAGTGGGTTGATTTTAAAATCAGCATTTGAATGCATAATGAAATTTGAAGAAATCTATAGAAAACACAGAGCTTCATTTCAAATTGTGTTGGCAGAAACTGGATTAGGTATTGGAATAGATTATGGTGAAATTTGTATTGTTAATTTTAATAATTATTATACCGCTATCGGTGCACCAGTTGTGTATGCATGTAGAATTTCATCCACGAAAGCAAATACGATTGCAATTAATCAATTGGCATATAATGAACTTAATAATGAGTTCAATGAGCAAGTTTTATTTAATGAAATAGAAATCGATATTAAAAATATGGGCATGGTAAAAGCTTATTGTATTGAACCTCAAGGTGACTTTCAATACCATTCAACACCTGAAAAATTTAAAGTATAGAAGATGAAGATATTTAGTGGAGATAATGATGTTTCATAATTTCATAACCTCTCTAAGTGCACAAATAATTTCAGTTTTCATCTCGTTTCTTTGGTATTAATCACCAATTTAGTATGCTTCAGGATTGGAATTAGACCCTAAGAAAATCGGTTCAAAACAAAACGAGCCATATGAGATCCGTTTTTGTGCAATGACGGAATTCTCCACCACTCTGATCGTATCGACCAACAAATTTTTCTTAAATTGCTGTCAGAACCATGACCATCGCATTCCACCTAGCCACCACCCTCCTCATCCTTTTCGCACTCCTCGGCCTGTACGATGGCTTCTACTTACATATCTTTAAGTATCAACTGCATAATCATAGCGAAAGCAGGAATGAACATATCACACATACCATACGGGCCTTATTGTGTCCGGCGATTTTGTATTTTTTATATCTACAACAAAATAGTCCAGTGTGTTTTTACATCGGAATCAGTCTGGTGATTCTGGATATCATCGTTTTGGGTTGTGATGCATATCTGGAAGGCGATAGCAGATCCTGGATGGGTGGCTTGCCGAGATGGGAATATATCCTGCATTTATTTGTGAATGGGTTTCATTTTGCCGGAGTGGCCGTATTTTTAGCTCTTAAACTGCAAGTAGTGGATGCTGGTATTTCAATTCAACAAAATCTATCCAACTATCCTGGATATCACATCTTTGAGCTCGTGGTCAAAAATATACTGCCGGGTGCAGTATTGATTGCGCTATTGCATATATTAGTGATCGTGCCCAAGTCAGCTAGTGTATGGAATGGTTGGAGGTCCAGGATAACCTGTTGTTGAACACATCATGCTGGTAGACAAATCATCAAGCAACCCTTTTAATAAACTGATTTCATTTCACCCGAGCTCTATCGCGGATATAATGCATCAGACCAGTCAACTGATCATCCGTCATATGAGCATAACCAGGCATGCCTTTGCTGAGACTGGATCCATGCTTCACTACTTGTCTGAATAAATTTAAATTTAAAGGTACAGCCGATGCCCTCAGATCCGGAGCCATGCCCATCGATATCGCATTGCCGCCATGACAGTTGCGACAAGGGCCATATTCTTTAGCTCCTAATGTCACCAGCTTAGGATCTATTTTAAACTCAGGGGCTGGCAATGGTAGCGGAAAAAATGGCGGTGGCAAAGGAGGTAGATCTACCTTCCCATCCAATGAAAATGTGATTAGTCTCCGCATGTGCTTACCATAGTCCCAACCCAAAGCTTTATCACCTACACCGGCAAATGCTCCACCCCAACCTACTAATAGAGCAAGGTACTGTCGACCATGGATACTATAGGTGATCGGTGGTGCAGAAATACCAAGTCCGGCATCGAATGTCCAAAGAATCTCACCGGTAGCCGCATGATAAGCCAACAATT
>JAYSTG010000056.1:0-5708 GCA_043719965.1 Saprospiraceae bacterium
TAGAAATCAATCTTAAACCGTTATTTTTGCCAACATGTTAATTCATTCAGCACATCACCATCATTGCACCGGCCACTAGGGTAATGGTATGTCTTGAGTGAATACATAAAATATTAAAACCAAAGGCTTCCCGATACCCGGAAAGCCTTTTTTATTTTAGTTATGACCAGATTAAATATAGCAATTCAAAAATCAGGTAGAATGCACGATGATTGCATAGCTCTGCTTAGAGACTGTGGTTTGAAAATAGATGCATCGACCGATCAATTAAAGACCAGTGCAGTCGGATTTCCCATGGACATATTGTACCTGCGCAATGGGGACATACCGGAATACTTGCAAGATGGAGTTGTTGACTTAGCCATTTTGGGTCAAAATACAGTAGAAGAAAAAGGAAGCAAAGTCAATAAATTAATGGAGCTGGGTTTTTCAAAATGCAGATTATCCATTGCAGTTCCTCAGAAGAGCGGATATCAAGACATCCATTTTTTTCAGGGAAAACGTATTGCAACTTCCTATCCTCAGACATTAAACCGCTATTTGCAAGCTCATGGAGTGCAATCCGAAATCCATGAAATATCAGGCAGTGTTGAAATAGCGCCTAATATTGGATTGGCAGATGGGATTTGCGACTTGGTAAGTTCAGGAAACACTTTATTCCAAAATAAACTTGAAGAAAAAGATGTTTTGCTTCAATCACAAGCTTGTATCTATGCGCACCCTGCATTAAATCTTGATAAAAGTGAATTGGTAAATAAATTATTATTCCGTATTCACGCTACATTGGATGCTCGCAAAAATAAATACATCTTGTTGAATGCTCCGAAAGCATCATTAGATAAAATCATACGTATATTGCCTGGCATTAAAAGCCCTACGATATTACCACTCGCTGTCGAAGGATGGTGCTCTGTGCATTCTGTCATCCCTGAATACCAGTTTTGGGAAATTATAGGAGCATTAAAAGAAGCAGGAGCCCAGGGCATCCTCATTATTCCAATCGAAAAAATGGTAAACTGATGATGAATGTTTCAATAGAGCCTAAGCGAATACATTGGAGCGAGCTCATCACCAGGCCATCTGGGCACGATCGATCACAAGAGTCTATTGTAGAAAATATTCTTCAAGATGTCAAAGCACAGGGAGATATTGCGCTTAAAAGATATACTGAAAAGTTTGATCAAGTCAAGTTGACTACTTTTAAAGTGATTGAAGATGAAATGAATCGTGCCGATTCGAAACTTGCCGATGATTTAAAAAAATCCATCGCAATTGCAAAGAGGAATATTGAAACATTTCATAGGGCACAATTAAAGGACAGTGAGATCATCGAAACCATGCCAGGGGTGCAATGTTGGCAACAGACCAGGCCAATAGAAAAAATAGGAATTTATATACCTGGAGGGACTGCTCCATTGTTTTCTACCGTATTGATGTTGGCTGTCCCCGCTAAGATTGCCGGCTGCAAAGAAATTATATTATGTTCTCCTCCAGATCGTTCTGGAAAGATACATCCAGCTATATTATATGCTGCTCAATTGTGTGGAGTGACTCAAATATTTAAAGTAGGTGGTGCACAAGCGATAGCAGCTATGGCCTATGGCACAAAGGAGATTCCTTCAGTGTATAAAATAATAGGACCTGGCAATATTTATGTCACTCTGGCAAAATTGAAAGTGCAACAAGAAGGGATCGCCATCGATATGCCAGCTGGTCCATCTGAAGTTTTGATCTGTGCAGATGATACTGCTGATCCGTCTTGGGTAGCCATAGACTTATTATCTCAAGCAGAGCATGGTGTAGATAGTCAAGTCATCCTCGTCACAAATTCTGAATCCCTGATAAAAAATGTTCAGGAACAAATAACAATACAATTAGCTGAATTACCTAGAAAATCAATAGCAACAGGAGCGCTGAATCATAGTCATGCTATTGTACTAAAAAACATGGATGACCAAATCGATTTTATCAATGCCTATGCTCCGGAACATTTGATACTCAATCATGAGCATGCGGATAGCATAGCTGAAAGAATAAATAATGCCGGATCTGTATTCATAGGGCCTTACTCCCCTGAGGCTATAGGAGACTATGCATCAGGGACAAATCATACCTTACCGACGAGCTCTTTTGCCAAAGCTTATAGTGGAGTGAATATGGACACTTTTACCAAAAAGATAACTTTTCAAAAAATATCGATTGAAGGACTAAAAAATATAGGACCTACGGTAGAGATCATGGCCGAAGCGGAGCATCTAATGGCTCATAAGTGTGCGGTGACAAAACGATTACATAAACTATCGAAGCCCCAATGAATATAGAATCACTTATAAGGCCTAATATCCTGGCTTTAAAACCATATTCTTCTGCTCGTCACGACTTTACCGGTAGAGGCGAAGTTTTTTTGGATGCCAATGAAAATCCATTTGAAAATTCGGTCAATCGATATCCGGACCCTTTACAGCAAAGATTAAAAAAAATAATCAGTAGTGTCAAAACCATTGGAGTTGAAAACATTTTTTTAGGCAATGGGAGTGACGAAGCTATCGACCTGATCCTACGGATATTCTGTATTCCTGGTGCGGATGAAATCATGATATTGCCGCCAACCTATGGTATGTATCAGGTCAGCGCTGATATCGCTGATATCTTTGTAAAAAAAATAAAATTAGATGATCAGTTTCAACCGAATATCGATGAGATCCTGAAACAAGCCTCCGATCGTTCCAAAGTTTTGTTTCTATGTAGTCCAAATAATCCAACAGGTAATTTAATACACCGAACAAAGATCATTGAACTTATAAAATCCTTTAAAGGTATGGTTGTGATCGATGAGGCCTATATAGATTTTTGCCCTGGAGCTACTTTTTTGCCTTTGACCCGTGAATATGAAAATCTGATCGTCATGCAGACTTTGTCTAAAGCTTGGGGCATGGCAGCGATTCGTCTAGGGATGGCTTTCGCATCTGATAAAGTGATCTCCTACTTCAATAAAGTCAAAGCGCCTTATAATGTGAATATTCTTACACAACAATTTGCATTGGATAGATTGATCAAGGTCGACGAAATGAACCTCCAAGTGCAGACTATATTATTGGAAAAACAAAAATTAATTGATCGCCTATCCTCTCTGAAGGAAGTATTAAAAGTATATCCGTCGGATTCAAATTTTATATTGGTTAAATTCCAACATGCTGATGAAGTATATCAATCTTTAGTTGCCCAAGGCATAGTCGTACGAAATCGATCGAAAGAACCAGGGTGTGAAGGTTGCCTCCGAATTACTATAGGGACTCCATCGGAAAATGAGGTTTTGATTAATCGCCTTACTGACCTCACTCAAAGTACTAGGATATGAAAAAAGTATTATTTATAGATCGGGACGGTACATTGATCGTAGAACCGCCTGACAATTTTCAGATTGATTCTTTAGAAAAGCTGGAATTTGTCCCTGGAGTTTTTACTGCGCTTGGAAAAATTGCATCTCAACTAGATTATGTGTTGGTGATGGTAACCAATCAAGATGGCTTAGGCACTACATCGTTCCCTGAGGAAGACTTCTGGCCAGCGCACAATAAAATGATTAAAGCATTTATAAATGAAGACATTCGATTTGATGAAATTCATATTGATCGATCTTTTGAACATGAAGGTAAAGAGACGCGAAAGCCCGGTATCGGGATGTTGAAAAAATATTTTTCAGAAGAATATAATTTAAAAGAAAGCTATGTCATTGGCGATCGACTCACTGATATCCGATTAGCTGCTAATCTTGGATGTGGTACGATATTGTATAATGATAGCTTGGATACTGCCGGATTGCATATAGATCTTCAAACAAGATCCTGGAAAAAAGTGTATGAGTTTTTAAGACTTAAGTCTCGTGCGGTAGGACATCAGCGATATACAGCAGAGACTAAGATCGATATTCATCTGGATCTTGATGGCACCGGGAAAAGTAATATCCATACCGGCCTTGGCTTTTTCGATCACATGCTTGAACAAATCGCTCGACATGGTGAATGCGACTTATCTATACTATGCAAAGGGGATTTACACATTGATGAACATCACAGTATCGAGGACACCGCGATTGCTTTAGGGGAAGCTTTTCTTAAAGCTCTGGGCGATAAAAAAGGAATAGAACGATATGCTTTTCACCTCCCTATGGATGAAGCGGATGCTGAAGTAAAAATGGATTTTGGTGGCCGAGCATGGTTAGTATGGGAAGCGGATTTTAAACGAGAACGTATCGGTGAGATGCCTACAGAAATGTTTCAACATTTTTTTAAATCATTTAGCGATGCGGCAAAATGTAACTTACAAGTCAGGGTGCGAGGATTTAATGAACATCATAAAATAGAAGCAATATTTAAGGCATTTGCTAAATGTATTCGAATGGCCAAGAAAAGGAATCCGGAATCAGATCTTTTACCTTCCACCAAAGGCGTATTATAATGCACCGCAATAAACAGAATATAGCAATTATAGATTATAATGCCGGCAATGTACAGTCTGTGTTATATGCCTTGGAAAAATTGAATGTAAATGCGGTACTGACAAATACTGCTGATGATATCATCAAAGCAGACAAAGTACTTTTTCCTGGAGTCGGCGAAGCTTCTACCACGATGGCATTTTTGAAATCTTTGAAACTTGATCTTTTAATCCCAAGTTTGACTCAGCCTGTCTTAGGCATTTGCCTGGGATTGCAACTATTATGCACCCATTCTGATGAAAATGATACTCCGTGTTTGGGCATCATACCTGCTAAGGTAAAAAAATTTTCTTGCCAAAGCGGTTTGTTTAAGGTGCCCCATATGGGATGGAATCAGATCGAATTTGAAACTTCGACCTGGATACCGAATTCATTAAAAGGTCAGTACGTTTATTTTGTACATAGTTATTATGCAGAATTGAATCCTTATACCCTAGCTCAGTGTTCGTATGGAATACCATTCAGTGCTATCCTACAAAAGGATAATTTTTATGCGACACAATTTCACGTAGAGAAGTCAGGCCCAGTAGGATTAAAAATCCTTGAGTCTTTTCTAAAAATTTAAGCCAAAGTCATTCATGATTATATATCCGGCTATAGATTTGATCAATGGTAAATGTGTGCGACTCACTGAAGGAGACTTTGATCGTGTCAAGGATTATAATATGGATCCGTTGGATATGGCTATGCAATATGAAGATGCTGGGTTGACCCACCTTCACTTGGTAGATCTGGATGGTGCACGGAACAAAAAGGTTACACAATACCCGATCTTAGAGCGGCTCGCCAAGCATACAAAATTGTCTATAGATTTTGGCGGTGGTATCCAATCGGAAGAGGACCTTAAAATTGTGTTTGATGCTGGAGCAAATCAAGCTAATATCGGTAGCCTTGCAGTAAGCCATCCAGAAATATTTGAATCCTGGCTTATCTCGTATGGAGGAGATCGAATCATTTTTGCAGCAGATGTTCGAGATTGGATGCTAGCTGCACAGGCTTGGAAGGAGCTCAGTACCATTCACATTTTCGAATGGATTGACCGATTTTTGAAATGCGGCTTAAAATATCTTACGTGCACAGACATATCAAAGGATGGAAGGTTGCAAGGTGTAAATGTGGAATTATATCAATCCCTGATTGACCAGTATCCTAGCTTGCGAATCATCGCAAGCGGTGGAGTCCATCATATCGATGATCTGTCCCTCTTAAA
>JAYSTG010000551.1:0-7899 GCA_043719965.1 Saprospiraceae bacterium
GCCACAGAAGAAATATCACAAAACCCTGATCGATGGGTTGACTTTATGATGAAGCATGAACTGGGGCTTGATGAACCGGACCCAAAACGTGCGACCAAAAGCGCATTAAACATTGGATTATCTTATGTTGCCGGTGGTATCATTCCTTTGAGTCCATATTTTTTTATTGATGATACGATTTCTGCTTTAAAATATTCAGCGGTAGCGACATTGATTTGCCTATTTGTTTTCGGGTATTTTAAAAGCAAGATCACAGGAGTGTCGCCTTGGAGCGGCGCTTTAAAAGTCATGTCCATCGGTGCATTGGCAGCCGTTGCCGCATTTGGAATTGTTAAGTTGATCGAAGCGATATAGAAGTACCGCACATTATCTATTTTTATGCACAAAATCTATGAGTAGTCCACTCAAAAGCACACCAAATCCATCTATACCGTAATGAATAAAAAATCTGGAGAAAAACGTGACTTGCCCATTTCCAATTACCTTACCCCCAACAGAAGAATATCATGCTATTTAAACCCGATATGATATGGCAATTTGCTCAAATGGTAAAGAAAAAATATCAAAGCAATGGTGTAGATGCAGCCCTATTCGGTGACATACAAGTTTCTCTTAACGGTAGATCCTACCAACCATTTATTCGACTCGATGTAGATCTTATTACATTACCCAGACCTGGAAATGGGGTGGATTGAATACTACCATTTAATCGTAATTTGCTACTTAATGGCGCTCAATAAAATTACTGCATATGATCTTACATCCCTGGCATGAAGTACACATAGGACATGAAGCGCCCGAAATATGTTGGGGATTCATTGAAATATCACGTGGCTCCAGAGCAAAATATGAAATCGATAAAGCTTCCGGCCTACTTAAACTTGATCGAGTATTGCATTCAGCAGTATACTATCCCGTCAATTATGGATTTTTACCTCAGACCATGCAAGCCGATGGTGACCCTTTGGATGTACTGGTTCTATCACAGATTGATATCACGCCACATTGTCTGGTGCAAGGTCGTGTGGTCGGTGTCATGCGGATGATCGATCAAGGTATTACCGATGATAAAATTATAGCAGTAGCGCTTCACGACACTAGTGTAAATTATATTCACGAAGTGTCTGATCTACCACCTCATATCGAGCAAGAGTTTATGCATTTTTTTGAATCTTATACCTTATTAGAACATAAAAAGGTAACCACGAAACGCTTTGAATCGAAACAAGTAGCGCACGAGGTGATCATAGAGGCTTTGAGATATTATCAAGAAAAGTGGGGAAAGCGATAAAATATTAAGAACCATTTTTATTGTCTGGCCAAAGTTAATCTCATCCATTTTTCCTATTTTCATCGCTATGTCTATCCAACCAACTTCCTTTACACGATTACTCTCGCTCGATGTTTTCCGTGGCTTCATTATGGTCTTGCTCGCTATAGAAGCCAGTGGATTATACGAGCATCTACAAGTCTTGACCACGCAGGGTAGTTTCATGTTTAATTTCCTCGATCAGTTTTTTCATCACCCCTGGCATGGACTTCGATTTTGGGATCTCATTCAACCTGCCTTTATGTATATGGCTGGTATTTCTTTGGCTTATTCCTTACATGCTCAGGCGTTGAGAGGATATACCTGGACGGATTCTTTTTATAAAACATTGCGTCGCAGTGGTTGGTTATTTTTTTGGGGTGTACTGGACTATGCTGTTCGGCCTTCTGGCTTATCGTTTGAGCTTTGGGATGTATTGACTCAGCTTTCCTTTACCACCTTGATTGCTTTTATGATCTTTCGATTGAATGTATCCTATCAAATCATTTTTTGCCTCGGCATTTTATTGCTGACTGAGGTTCTATATCGATTTACTTATATTCCCGGTTTTGATCAACCCTTTACAGATCAACAAAACTTTGGTAACTGGCTAGATCAAGTGCTGATGAATAAAATCAATAAAGGGGGCTGGGTGGCAATCAATTGTCTTCCTACTGCTGTTCATACGATTGCCGGCGCCTTAACAGGAAAATTTTTAATGAATAAAAAGGATCACTCCATAATAAAGATCTTGTCTTGGGCAGCGATCTGTCTAAGTGTGGGTTATGCCATCGATTTGTTGGGCATCACGCCTATCATCAAACGGATAGCGACCTCATCATTTACCATTACATCCCTAGGTTGGTGTTTATCTTTTCTTACCTTTTTTTATTGGTGGATCGATATTAAAGATCACCGGAAGTATGTTCGCTTTTTTACCGTAGTAGGTATGAATTCTTTATTTATCTATCTTTTTTTCGAGATTGTAGGGAGTCGGTGGTTTAATGGATATATCACAGCTATAGCGACTGGAGTCATGCAATGGGTTCATTCACCAGATTGGTTATCGGTTATAATATCATCTATATGCATATTTGGTTTGGAATGGGGGTTATGCTGGGGGTTATGGAAAAAAAATATTTTCTTTAAAATTTAACACTAAAGTAGGGCATTACAATATTGCTGCAGGATTTACACAGTGAAGTAACCTCCCCGTCTTGATATACGAGATAATATTTTCAGCAGCCAATCTGGACATACCATCCCTCGCTGTAATGGTGGCAGATCCTATATGAGGTAGCACGCATACAGTCTCCATGAATAAGAGTGGATGGTCTTTGGCCATAGGTTCTGGGTTGGTAACATCGAGTCCTGCACCCCAGATTGTTTTATTATTCAATGCATCGATCAAATCAGCTTCATCATGTACTCCTCCTCGTGAAGTATTGATGAAGATGGATGTGGGTTTCATTTTAGAAAACACTTCTTTATTAAACTTACCCCTGGTTTCATCACTTAATACACTATGTACTGACAATACATCGCTTTTTGCTAATAATTCATCAAACTCCACACGCCGAGCGCCGAAGTCTGATTCGGCTTGTTCATTTCGATTACGATTAAAATAAATGATGTCCATATTAAAAGCGCCTTTGCAACGCTGCGCCATCACCCCGCCTATAGCACCTAGTCCAAATATTCCCAGCGTCTTGCCATATAATTCTTGACCGAGATGTGCAGTAGGTTGAAATGCGCCCCAACCCCCATCGATGATTTTTTTATAATTGAAGAAGAATTTGCGTGATACCGCTATCATAAGACCAAACGCAATATCCGCCGTAGCAGCGCTGAGGACATCCGGAGTGTTGCCTACTGGTATTCCTAGTTTTGTAGCTTCTGCAATATTGATATTATCATAACCTACCGCAAATTGAGAGATCATTTTGAGGTGTTGGCACTCTTGTAGAAACTGAGCATCTATTTTATTTTCACCCAGACTAAGTAGTATATCCGCTTGTTTGCTGGCTTTGATTAATTCTTCCTGGGGTATTGGATAATTTTCAGGCCATACCTTTAGATCAAATCCTTCTTTTTTTAGTAAATCAAAACCGATCGAAGGAATCGTTCTGCTTGCGAATACTTTTAAATTTGGCATATTTTATTCTTTAACTGGATATTCAATGAAGGCCTACGCTTCATCCATTTTGAAAAATAAATTATTATTGAAACCCATCCAAATAAAGAAATCTTAAAAGGCATTCAGTCAAATTACCTGTTAAGATTTCAAAGCTATAGATCTATACAGGCATCAACTTACTAGTGAGCGCTTGAATTTCAGAATCACTCAATACATGATCCTGTAACTTACCTGCAAAATAATCGGCATAAGCTTGCATATCAAAATGTCCGTGACCACAGAGATTAAACAAGATGGTTTTTTTAGTTCCTTCTTCTCGAGCTTTGATGGCCTCTTGAAACACGGTGGCGATAGCATGTGTCGCTTCGGGTGCTGGTATGATACCTTCTGCTTTGGCAAATTTTACTCCAGCATCAAAGCATTCTAGTTGCCCATGAGCCCTTGCTTCGATGAGATTATCTCTCAATAGTTGTGATACAATCACACCAGCTCCATGATATCTCAGGCCACCGGCATGGATAGACGCAGGTACAAATTCATGACCCAGTGTGTACATAGGTAACAAAGGGGTCATCCCGATCGTATCGCCAAAATCATAACTGAATACACCTCGGGTAAGTTTGGGGCACGAGCTTGGTTCACTGGCTATAGCTCTGATCTTTTTGCCTTCTTCCAGATTCAATCGCAAAAATGGAAAGGTAATACCTGCAAAATTGGATCCTCCGCCAAAAGGCGCTACAATGATATCAGGCATTTCGCCAGCTTTTTCCATTTGTAACATTGCTTCCTGACCTACGACAGTTTGATGTAACAATACATGATTGAGTACGCTTCCCAGTGCATATTTGGTATCCTCATCCGGGGCTGCGCGTTCCATGGCTTCAGAGATAGCGATACCTAGACTTCCAGGACTATTAGGGTCACCCGCTAATATTTTTCGTCCAGATTCGGTATGATTAGTAGGAGAAGAATGCACTTTTGCTCCAAAGGTCTCCATCATGATGCGTCGATAAGGTTTTTGATCATAACTTACTTTTACCATATAGACTTCACATTCGATATCAAACATGTTGCAAGCAAAAGCCAGTGCACTGCCCCATTGTCCGGCACCAGTCTCTGTCACAATTCTTTTTACACCTTGCTGTTTATTGTAATATGCCTGTGGAATAGCAGTATTGGGTTTATGTGAACCACTTGGGCTGACACCTTCATATTTGTAATAGATATGTGCCGGAGTGTCCAACATAGCTTCAAGAGCATATGCTCTATACATAGGGGTTGGGCGATAGATTTTATAAGCTTCTCGTACTGTTTCCGGAATTTCAATGTATTTATCTCCACTTACCTCCTGCATGATCAGCTCCATCGGGAATAAAGGAGTCAACATCTCCGGACCTATCGGCTGTCTGGTACCAGGATGTATTGGAGGTAAGGGTTTATTGGTCATACTGGCTGTGATATTGTACCAGTGGGTGGGGATCTCGCGTTCGCTCAATAAGATTTTCTTTTCCATTGTACTTTAAGTTTTTTTATTCGATGGAAGATATGGAGATCTTTTAAATCCTATGGAATAAATAAAGAAATTGTTATTGCTAAAAAATTGAACCCTAGTTTTTGCCTCCATTGGGAATCAAGCAAACTAAAACAAACTATATAACCCATAAGATGCTACAAATAATATTGAAGTAATACTCAACCAAAAAAACACATTGTATACGATGCTTGATGCCGGGTCTAGTCTCCGTTGATATTTAAAATGGATCGCTGCGTAGCAGACTATAATCAATAGGACTGAACCGACTATCCCGCCGGATAATATCATCAAGACAGGAAGGTTGATCGTAAAATACATGGTCACCCATAAAGCCGGAAATACAAAAGCCAGCATGGCTACCATTTTTTTCCTTTTATCCAAATCATCAAATTCAAATACACCTATGCGACCTAATCCATCACTAAACAATCTGGTCATAGCGGCCAACGTGGCAAACACGCTACTATATAAAACAAAAAAAGCTCCAATCAAATAGGCAATTTTCACTTCCGGTCCGAGAGATTCTGTATAGATCAAGGCTAGTTTTTCAATTAATGAATCACCTTCAGGGACTTCCCCTCGTTTGAACAAAATGGCTGCACCTAAAAGATAGAATGCTGCGGTCACCAAAGTATAAATGATCATCGCTACGATAGCATCCAGCGTCATGACCTTGATCCAGCCGATGGCGCGTGCATCCCGTTCAGGATCTTCATGATCATTATTTTTAGGCCCTGTGTAGGCTGCATAGCCTTTTTCCAGACACCAGTAATTATAAGCTATCGTCTCATCTGCTGCCACCCCGGTAATACCAAATGCTCCGATAGCTACTAACATTAAATCCGGTGGAAGACTAAACTGCATACCATTCCACACTTCAGATACTGTAAATGCATAAGGGGTATTGCTTAAAAGAATTAAGGACCCCAAGGTCATTACTGTAAAAAACACTATCATCACGAGAGACCCTTTTTCTACCAACGGATAATAGTTCTTATAAATCAGGATAGATGCAGATAATCCGGTGAGGATAGCCCACAGTGGAAGACTACCACCATTGAATAATATTCTTAATACCAATGCTGTGCTTCCTACCATACCACCTAATTGAATGATCTTCAGTAGAGTCAACCCAAGTACGGTCCATACCGCCCACGAATTTTTCCCCCATCGCACACCCGGTATTTTATCGAAGGCCACCATCATTCTCTCGCCGGTAAGGATAGCATGTTTGCCAAATTGCAATTGCACTGCTACCTTAATAAGACAACTTAGAATGATAATCCAAAATGCAGCAAATCCCGCTTTGGCTCCCAGGATGGTAGTGGCTATCAATTCACCGGAACCGACGATGGATGCAGAAAGTATAAACCCAGGGCCTAAAAACTTCAATCGATCTACAAATCGAGTAGGTGGTTCTTTGATTGTGTCTTGTGTGATCCGATATGGGTCTTTTCGCATTTTGAATGAATAATGCTCTAATGTAAGCAATAGGGCTTTATGTCGGAATAAATTTCTCTTCATCGTGCACTGCAATTTATTGTCGGGGTCATTTGCCAGAGTAACAATATTATTTGCAACGGAATAAATTCCAATTGCACGAGCGATACACGTTCATTTATTAAACGCAATTTTTAGAAATAACATTTAAGGTTACCCTTTTTATCTAAAAATCAAACTCAATATTTCCGTTTTGTCACAAAAAATCTAATTTTACAGCCGATTTCAAACAAACTTTTTAAAAAATGGCAATTTCTAGATTTAAAGCCCTGGACCTGGCTCAAAACAGACCTACACCCATAGTCAAAATCCCGGATCAAAAGATCACGGAATACTATGGCAGTAATACTTTTAATGACGATGTCATGAAGTCTTTGCTTAGTCCGGACGCTTACAAGAAAATAGCAGAAGCTATCCAATCCAGTTCTAAAATCGATCGAGAGGCTGCTGATGAAGTCGCAGCTGCGATGAAGTCATGGGCAGTAACTAAGGGTGCGACACATTATACGCACTGGTTCCAACCTTTAACAGGCTCGACTGCTGAAAAACACGATGCTTTTTTCGATATTGATTACAAAACCGGCAAAGCCTTAGAAAAATTTAAAGGTTCTGCACTCGTGCAACAGGAACCCGATGCATCTTCCTTTCCTTCCGGAGGTATACGATCCACTTTTGAAGCCAGAGGTTATACCGCATGGGATCCCTCTTCTCCTGCATTTATCATGGAAAATTTAGGTGGTACAGCTACTTTATGTATCCCTTCGGTATTCGTATCCTACACGGGCGAAGCCCTGGATTATAAAACACCACTATTAAAAGCAATCGCCTTAATGGATAAAGCTGCTACCGCGATCATGAAAGACTATTTTGATCGTGATGTAAAACGAGTCATCGCTACCCTAGGCCCCGAGCAAGAGTACTTTGTAGTTGACGAAGCTTTATTTAATGCTCGCCCAGACTTAATGATGGCCGGTAGAACGGTGTTCGGACATTCACCAGCTAAAGGCCAACAATTAGAAGACCATTATTTTGGATCTATCCCTCCACGAGTGAATGCCTTCATGGTGGATTTTGAGATTGAAGCTCAAAAACTGGGTATGCCCGTACGCACTCGTCATAACGAAGTGGCTCCGGCACAATTTGAAGTAGCTCCAACATTCGAAGAGCTCAACCTGGCTTGCGATCACAATCAATTGCTCATGGACCTCATGAACAAAGTAGCTGCTAAACATAAACTCAAAGTACTCTTCCATGAGAAACCTTTTGCAGGCATCAATGGATCTGGCAAACATAATAACTGGTCGTTAGCTACTGATACAGGAATCAATCTATTAGGTCCCAGCTCTAAACCTAAAGAGAATCTGAGATTTCTTACCTTCTTTGTCAATGTGGTCAAAGCAGTATGCGACAATTCTGATC
>JAYSTG010000552.1:0-2938 GCA_043719965.1 Saprospiraceae bacterium
TAGCGAAGTGAAGTGGTTGGCACAAGGGACAATCTACCCCGATGTCATCGAGTCAATATCAGTGCACGGACCTGCAGTGACCATCAAATCACACCATAATGTTGGTGGTTTGCCTGAAAAGCTCCATCTCAAAGTACTGGAACCTCTACGTATGCTGTTTAAAGACGAAGTGCGCAAGATAGGTCATGAATTAGGCATACCGGATAGTATCCTAAAACGACATCCTTTTCCTGGCCCAGGTCTCGCAATTCGAATCCTGGGTGAAATCACCCATGACAAAATAGAAATATTACAAAAAGCTGATGAGATCTATATAAACTTGCTTCTTAAACATGGGTTATACGATACCATATGGCAAGCGGGAGCAATACTATTGCCCGTCAGATCTGTTGGAGTCATGGGAGACGAACGAACTTATGAGTTTACCCTAGCGCTAAGGGCCGTAAATTCTACAGATGGCATGACCGCAGAATGGAGTAAATTGCCTTACGAATTCCTAGCAGAAGTATCTAACGAAATAATAAATAAAGTAAAAGGTATAAATCGAGTAGTTTATGATATCAGTACTAAACCACCTGCTACGATCGAATGGGAATAGATGGTGTCTCTTGATAGGTTTTTTTTGCCTGATGACAGCTTGTTCGACGCCTAGGAAAATCGCCTCTACTACTACCGTTCCTTCAAAGCCAATTAACAATCCGGAAGTATACAATCCCAAAACCGGACAATATGAGACTGCTAATACTCAAAATAGCAAAGTAGATACGATACAATGGAAAGAATCTTCCCAGGAGCCGTATATTCAGGATCCAGCGCCAGACAAATTTAAACCCAAATCAGTAGGTGAGTATCGTATAGTGCTTTTGCTTCCTCTTTCAGATGAGGACCTGGGGAAAGACATCAATGCAGAAGGGTCTGAGAAATTTTTTCATTATTACTCCGGACTAAAAATGGGTTTAGAGAAAATTAAAGATTCTTTGACTCGTTTCCAGTTGAATGTAATCGCTTTAAAGGCATTGCCGAATGCAATAGAGCCGATACTGGCATCCCCTGAAGTCACGAATGCCGATCTCATTATAGGTCCATTGCGTCGAGATCATCTTAATGCGACAGCTACCATAGCGCTACAAAAAAATATTCCTATGGTCGCACCATGGAATTCATTCAGAACGATTGAAAATATCAACGCAAATTATATTTTATTAAAGTCATCGTTGCCTACACACTGTGAAGTATTGAGTAATTATATTTATAATCAATTTAAACCCACTGATATTTGTTTAGTTGGGCGTGAGAAGTCAAAATCATTGATGAACTATTTTCAAACTGAAGTTCAAAAAGTAAATAAAAATGGCCCAGTATTGGTCCAAAATATAGTGAAAGATGACTTTAAATTTGGCGATGACTATAAATACATGGATACCACCAAATCCGTCTATATCATCACCGAATTTGAAGATCCAAACGTTGTTTTTAATTTTTTGCGACATATCAATGTCATGCGCCGCAATAGGGTAGTGACGGTGATAGGTATGCCTTCATGGCAAGACTATTCATCCGATTTTATCAGTTTATTCAGCCAGCTGAATGTGGTGATTTCTTCCTCTACCTTTCCTGATATCAATTCCGATGCGGTGATTCAATTTCGAAAAGCCTTCTTTCATCAGTATCAGAACTTCCCTATGAAGGAAGCTTATGAAGGATACGATGGTATTCAATACTTAGCTAAGATGTTGATGGGATATGGTCGTACTTTTCATCAATATGGTGATATAAATAGGTATGATGGCTTAGCCTCGGATTATAGGCTTGAAAAAATTATAGATCCATCGAAGCCAATAGACGATCGAATGAATAATGTCTTATGCATTGAAAATAAAGCGCTGCATGTATTAAAGTTTGATCAATTTAGATTCAATAAAGTCCAATGATCCTAATCTATGTTGGAGCAAAGGCAGGATAAAATCCGCAGCCTCATCCGCAGAAGGCAGTCCCATTTTACAGTCATCCTGGAAAATGTAAAAGATCCCCATAATGTAGGAGCTATCATGCGTACCTGTGATGCCGTAGGTATCCGGGAAATATTTTTAATCTATACCCAAGCTGAAGCGGAAGGCAATTTTGTACTCGGTAAGAGGGCTTCATCTGGTGCTCGTAAATGGGTAGATGTCTATGAGTTCAATGATGTAGCTACGTGTATGCAACATGTTAGAGCGAAAGGGTATGAACAGATTTGGGCTACTAAGATTGTACCAGGCAGTGTGGATTTATACGACCTCGACATGACCCAGAAGATTGCTCTACTCTTTGGGACCGAAAGCCTTGGATTGAGTGATGAGGCAGTATCCTATGCAGATGGAAATTTTTTAATTCCGCAAGCTGGAATGGTACAAAGCCTGAACGTATCTGTCGCATGTGCTGTGACTTTATATGAAGGCTATCGTCAACGTATGATCAAAGGATATTATAGCGATCATCCCACCCTCACCTCCATTGAACAGGAAGCACTTTATAGTCGATATGCAGAACGTGAAATGCTGAGAGTAAAAGGAAAGAATGCAATCAAAATGACAAAATAGTACTAGTAAACTACTTGGAGGTCAATCTAATTCTAGGGTATCATTTTCTTTAGCCAAAAAAGTGGCAAACTTTAATTGATCTGATTTATGCATTTGATGCAATTCCTGAAGCCGCATATCCGAATGCATGGGGTCATGGTGGAAAAAATAAAGCTTTTTTACCTTGCATTGTTGACCAAATGAAATCGCTTGTGCAAAAGAACTGTGTCCCCATCCTACTTTAGTCTTATATTGGTCGCTATCATATTGTGCATCATGTATCAATACATCAGATTCATTCGCAAGATCATATCCGGATATCCATTCATCTGCTATAGATCCTTTCCCTGTTCCTAATGCCACTTCATGATCTGGTATAT
>JAYSTG010000553.1:0-2935 GCA_043719965.1 Saprospiraceae bacterium
TAACGAATGAAGTTTGTGCTTGGACAAAAAAGAGAAACAATAAAAAAAGCAAGATAAATTGGCAGTTTACAAATAAAGAAGCAAGGATAAAATTAAAAAGATTATATCCGACTATTAATGATTAACTTAACACTAGATGATCCACCAATCATTGCTGCTGCTTTGAGTAATGCATTCCCGACGCTATCGGTCGGGATCACACCAAGTAGTTGTTTGCACTTAAGGAGTGCGCTATGTTTATCGATCTTCTCAAATTTTCCCGATGCTGACGATCGGGATTTCTGTTCCATCAACATGATAAAGTCTATTACATCGCCACTGCCTGCATTACAGTTACTACTAAAGCAGGTCCAGGTATTGGTCTTGGGATAGATCTGGAGAGAGGGGGTTTTGTCGGGGTGCCAGGGGCAGTGTACGCGGTTGTTTCGATCGGGTGTGAGCTGGTAGTGGGTTATTACCTCGGATATTGAAAGGCGGCTTTTGATGTCGGAAATCTCCATGAGAAAAAGTTTGTGGTTATTTTAACCACTACAAATTTATAAAATAGTTTCTATTTTAGATACTTATTTGTAACTATTTTCACCACATATCCATAAAAATGGCTCTTATTGCTACTTTTACAGTATGAATTTGGCTGACAACATTAAAACCCTAAGAGAGGAAAAAGGCCTCAAGCAGATCGAGATCGCTGACCATATCGGAATAGATAAATCCGCATATAGCAAAATAGAAAAAGGTCTTAGATCTCTTACTGTAGATGAGCTCCAAAAGATAGCTCAGCTTTTTAACCTTACCACAGATCAAATCATAAACTATGACGGAAAATTCCCAAAAGAGGTTGTCATCGAAGATAAAACTGCTATTGAGCAAATGAGATTAATCCAGCAGCTTGAAGAAGAGGATCGACAAACCATCTTTAAGCTCATCGACAAAATGCTAACCAATAAGAAGTTTAAAGACTTCTTTCAAAAAAATGTGGCCGCACTGTGATATGTTACCTATAAATAAATCATCGATAAAAAGGTTTTGGGATTGGTTTTCAGCTAATAGTGTTAATATTTACCATTTTGAAAGAAATCAAGAAAAAATCTTTTTAAAACTACAGTCAGAATTTAAAAAAATACATCCTGATTTAGTGTTTGAATTTAGCCCAATTCTTAGCGATGGCAGTAGAGAATTTGTCATTTCTGCAGATGGCATAAAAAGTGTATTCCCAATTGTATTTGAAATAGTTAAGAATGCCCCTACAATTAATAACTGGAAAATAATAGCTCTAAGGCAACCTCATAAAGAGGTCGATCAGGTTGTTTATAAAGGGTTATCAGTAAATTTTAAAAATGTCTACTTTAAATATGGTGAAGACCAAGATAGGGTTGCAATCGAATTAAACTTGAAAGATTATTACGAGTCCGAAGAATGGTCAACAATTACTTTTATCCTGTTAGATACTATATTGGGTGAATATGATTCCGAAATGAAATTAAGTAGAATCGAAAAAAAAAGATTGATTGAAACAGAAATACCAAATCTATTACCGATTAGGGAACTGCCAATCATATTAAAAAATCATACCAAGGCTTTCAATAATTAAATCGAGTTAAAATAATTGCATCTAAACCCATTTTTGCAAAGTCCAGCCTTTAACTAAATTTTCAATAAGTAAGGTATCATTCCAAATACCCCATGGGGATAATTGAATTTGTTCTTGTGAAAGGTTTTTGACCAATTGCCTTTGCCAAGTATCGGTGTCAATAATATGCCATCCTAAAATTTGACCCTTAATTATGTGTTCAGATCTCATATGTTTCGGCTTGGTATAGCCTTCACTAGAAAAGCCAACAAGTTTTACAAACTTCTTATTAAATGCTGTTGTCAAAGGAAATGAAACCACAAATTGTTCTTTTTGAGATACCAATTTACTTAATTCCTTAGGTAGGGACTGGTAAAAACCAGGCAATACTCTTATTAACTCTCCAGTGAATTCGTCTATATAAATATAATGCAAATACACCTTCCCTTGGGGAGTTTTAATTTCAAAAATATCTCCTGGTTTTATTCTCATAAGTTAATCAACATACCCTATAGTTTTAAGCAACTCATACCCTCTTTCAACCTGAGAAGCATAATTTGGGTTGGAAGCTGAAATGCTGTTAATTTTATTCATTAATGTGCCACCATTCTTTTCTAAACCATGAATTTCAATTAACGCCTGTTCCACAGATCTTGCATCCGATCTTGATAACCCTTTCATTAAAGGTTGAATATTTATTCCTTTCAATCTTAAATGCACAGCAGCTCGCCTTGCAATATTGTTTGTTATTCCAACATATCTTGTTACTCCGCTTTGAACTGAATGATAAACAAAATTTCCTTGGTCTAATGCTTTGGTCGCAGTTGTTATTCTAGCCGTTGGACTGACCAAACCAAATAGGGATCCCCAATAATATGCCCGATCCGCCATATCAATTTGTACAGCAGCATTTGGATTGTAAGATTGAGAAAGTGGATCTCCCAAACTATTAAAACCGTCAATTCCAATATCTTTAAGATGTATGCCACGATCTTCAATCAGAACACCTGTCAGCACGCCAAATTCCTTGTCTCTAAAAGTTGCTGAATGGTTCTTTTTACTTTCAATCGCAAAACTTCCATCTTTTTGCCTTCTTATTTGACCTTTTAAGTCGTGGTCCTTCTTATAATCTCTTGCTTCAGATCTGCTTTCAAATAAACCAAATGGGTCTGTATATAAAACAGGATTATTGTACCCATATCTATAAGGTGTTAAATCAGGTGCTAATTCTGCTAATGGGTCGGCTTGCGTCCACCTCCCCACCCCCGCATCATACCATCGTGCTCCATAATCATACAACCCCAACCCAATATCATTATTCAATTCCTTCCCATTGTACTGATATAAATTATCCGTAGAATTATT
>JAYSTG010000554.1:0-7864 GCA_043719965.1 Saprospiraceae bacterium
TTTGAAACAAGAATGAACTCTCTTTGTATGGGCTTTTTGACAACAGAATTTGTAGATGGTTCTGTTTGAATGTAATGATCTTGGCCTGTTAAAATCACAACCATGATAGCTGATAATGAAATTGTAAAAGCGCAGACGATCGTTGCCATAGATCTCCTGGACTATCAATTTAATACGATAGTTACCAAAACTGTGTTAAAGAAAGCAAGTGGCAATGTCAGTGTGATGGCTTTCGATCATGGTCAGGGTTGGGCAGAAAAGTCATCCCCGTTTGATCATTTCGTTCAGATCATTGATGGGAATATTGAACTTAATATAGCGGGAAGCGTTTATTTCTTACAGACTGGCCAATCCATCGTAGTACCTGCACATGCTATGAACTCGATCAAACCTAATGGTCGATTCAAACTAATCCTTACACTCATCAAGAGTGGTTACGAATAAGAAGAGTTAAAGAGAGTGAACTACACTGCTATCTAAAATTTAAGACCAAATAGCAGTAAATTGGTTTTAATTTACCTCAATGTCTTGATGATTGCCTTTATTGATGAGGGACTCAATCAATTGAATGAGTTCATCAACAGGCTTAAGTTAATGAGAAACCGTGAGTGCATCAAAATCATATAAATCATCATAGTCTCCTTTTTGTCGCCAAGTAAATAATGGAGAATACAATTTACCATATTTAAGATCAATAATATTAGACTTTATGAAATGTTCTGTAAAATTGGTTTTGGCACCGTTATAAGTCGTAGGATGTAAATTTGAATGCAATAGTAGCGCCATTATAGCGTAATATGCCGCATAATATAAACGATTGATAGTTGAGTTCCACTTTTGTTTATCAGCCAATATTAAGGCATCGTCCAAAGTGTCTTTGGCCCTCAAGAGTCTGTATTGAATTAAATCTGATTTGGCACCTGTCATTTAATTCTGATTCCTTCATTTTGAATATTTGAAAATAAAGGAGTCAAAGAGTGTTTAGAAGTCCAATCTTGTTTGGTATAAATTAATGGCGAAAAGACCTCACCTGTTTCGATCTCTATATCATAAAAAGCATCCATCAATTGGGTCTCAAATTCAAAGGTGAGAGACGATTTATTCAATAAAATGAGCAGATCCCAATCCGATAAAGGCTTAGAAACCCCCCTAGCTCGGGAGCCATATAAATAGACTTCAGAATTAGGTGCTGCTTTATCTACAACATTGACTAATTTCTGTATAATATGATTATAAGAATTCATAATAGGGAATCAAGATAAAAGAAAAATTGGCGAACTGTTTTGGTAGTTTCATGAAGTGCTTCGGCAGCTAGAAAATGAAAACCTCATTACTTACCCTATATGTTCCAGATTGATTTTCCGCTTTTTGCCAAGCTTTTTATAAAATGAGGGCGTCAAGCCAGTCACTTTTTTAAATTGTTTCGACAGGTGAGCTACACTGCTATAATGCAATCGGTAGGAAATTTCAGTCAAGGTTAACTCGTCATACAATAGCAATTCTTTGACCCGTTCGATTTTATGAATGATAATATATTGTTGGATGGTGATGCCTTTAACTTCTGAAAAAATATTGGCCAAGTAGGTATAGTCGTAATCTAGTTTTTCACTGATATAGTTGGAGTAGTTGACTGGAGGAAGTTCGTCGGAATAGTGGATCATCTCGATGATCACATTTTTGACCTTTTCGATCAGTATACTTTTTTTATCATCGAGGAGCTCTAGTCCGGAACGAAGTAAATTGGTTCTAAGCTCCGAGCGTTGAGTCGGAGTAAGCTCATCCAGGAGTTCTACCGTGCCAAGATCCACTATTGCATGAGGCAGACCTATTTTAGTCAGTTCATCTTTTACAAGCAGCTTACAGCGTAGACTGACCATGTATTTGATGTAAATTGTCATTTTTTTCAGACAAGTATTCTTTTTGTGTCCAAATTAAGATTGAGACTAAGTATAATATCTCATTGCTCTTTGGCTGAATTCGAGTATCAAAGTTAGCTTAAAAGCAGCATTGAGGCTTTAGCGAAGATTTTTATTGCGGAAAAATTTGTATTAAAAACTCAAACATTGAAATTAGAATATGGGATAAAGCTGTTTATATGACACAGCGGACCCATTAACCAAAGCACAATTACTATTAACAGTCGTGAATTATTGCTTACTACATAGATAAAAAAATGGCTACATTCCGTTTTAATTCAATGAAGTACATTCTTCTATTAATATTAAGACACAATCAGCATACAATACTTCAGGATCAAAATCCGCCTCATTGTCCCATTCCATGGTATCAAAACTTGGCCTTGCCGTCTTAAAAAGCTCTTGATCTTTTAATTCAGTAAACATCCCAATGTGTAGGTAAGGTTTCATATCAAATTGCCTTTTTTTACCATTTTCATAAGTGAGCAATAAGAGAAAATCTGATTGAGGTACAACTTCTTTTACTGTCGGGTACATATATTAATAATCATACTGAAAACATTGATATGGTCAGCATGTTGATGGAATATTTAAGTTTAATACAAATTTCTTAAATTCCGTCAATCCTCCAACCCCGTCTCCCCCAAATCTCCCAACAAATCACTAAACTCTATCCTGGTCTGATGCAATTCCTTGGACAATAGATTAAACGAGGCCAGACCATGGAGCACCAACTCTTTATACACCGATTTCTCTATTTCTTTTACATCGGAGGCTTTGGCCAATAGTCTTTCCAGACCGGAAACTTGAGTCAGGGATGTCTCATAATCTTGCTGGTTAGCATCTACCGACATTTTAAGCTCATGTTCTCCGGCAAACCAGGCCTTGATCACTCCATATGGATCTCGATCATTCTTCTTGATTTTTTCCGGATGCGGAAAATATTTTAAGAATTCCGTTTTTATCGCTTTGTTTAAAAGTTCGAAGGCCACTTTATAAGGACCGAGCTGTTCTCCCTCGTACACGAGCTCTACTTTACCGGTGATAGCAGGCATGACCCCGACAAAATCGGAGATCCTGGCCATTCCGGAAGATTCATTGTTTTTCAACATGCGTCTTTCAACTGCACTGACAAGGTTTTCATAGGCACTGATCCCCAGGCGGGCAGATACGCCACTATTGATATCTACCAGCTCACTGGTACGAGCTTCAAATGAGATTTGTTCCAGCAATGTTTTTAGCAGCTGAGGAACGATGATATTTTTTTCTTCCGGATTGACTCGGGATTCCTGAGCAGTAATCTTCATAGCAGTCTCCATATCCAGCGGATAGTGAGTAATGATCTGGCTATCGATACGGTCTTTTAGTGGAGTGATGATACTACCCCGATTGGTATAATCTTCTGGATTGGCAGTAAATAAAAATAAGATATCCAAGGACAATCTCACCTTGAAGCCTCTTATCTGAAGATCACCTTCTTGTAAGATATTAAATAGGGAGACCTGGATCCTGGGTTGAAGATCGGGCAATTCATTAATCACGAATATAGATCGGTTTGCCCTTGGGATCAATCCGTAATGGATTACGCGTTCATCAGCATAAGGCAATTTGAGGCTGGCTGCTTTGATCGGATCGATATCGCCGATAAGATCTGCAATGCTGACATCTGGAGTTGCCAGTTTTTCTACATATCTTTCGTCTCGATGTACCCAGGTGATGAGGGTCTCATTGCCCAGGGCTTTGATCCGTTCTTTGGCATGTGGTGACAGAGGCGATAGGGGGTCATCATTGATTTCGCTGCCTTCCACGACAGGGATATATTCATCTAGGAGTCTGATCAGTAATCTAGCCAATCTGGTTTTGGCTTGTCCTCTCAATCCCAACAATAGGATATGATGTCTTGAAAGGATCGCCCGTTCGATATCCGGTATTACGGTATCGTCAAATCCGTGGATGCCTTCAAAAATATTGACTTTATTTTTGAGAGCTGTGACGAGATTATCACGCATTTCATCCTTGATATGCTTGGACTGATAACCTGATTTTTTGAGGTCACCCAGTGTCATTGTATTCTTGTAGTCAATCATAATTTAGTTTTGGTCAGCTAGGCGTTTCAAATAACTATTGAGATTATTCGTAATGCCCATTATTTCAATTAGCAATGAAATTATTTCCTCCTCTTCTTACTTTTTTTATAATCCATAAAAATAAATTCACCCAAAGTATCGAGCGTGCTGTAAAATGCTTTGCCATTATTAGCTCGAGTAAAAGCGTCTACAAACTGTTGGAGATAAGGATCACGGGCAACCATAAAAGTAGTAACAGGGATATGCAATTTTCTACAGGTCAGCGCTAGGGCCAAAGTCCTGTTGACGATCTTTCGATCCATGCCAAAAGCGTTTTTATAATATTTTTTACCAATCTTAATACAGGTAGGCTTGCCATCTGTAATCATCATGATCTGCTTATTGGGATTTTTACGCCTACGAAGGATAGCCATCGCAAGTTCCAGCCCTGCCACCGTATTGGTATGATAAGGTCCTACCTTAAGATAAGGAAGGTCTTTCATCCGGATCTCCTGGGCATCATCACCAAAAGTAATGATGTCTAACGTATCTTTAGGATATCGGGTGGTGATGAGTTCGGAAAGAGCCATAGCTACTTTTTTAGCTGGGGTGATCCGATCCTCACCATAAAGTATCATAGAATGTGAAATATCGATCATGAGTACTGTACTGGTCTGGGATTGGAAATAAGTCTCATAGACTTCCAAATCGCTCTCCTGAAGTGTCAGTTCTTCAACTCCGTGAGCGATCTGTGCGTTTTTAATGGATTCCGTGAGTGCAATTTGATCCAGAGGATCGCCGAATTCATAAGGTCGTATTTCGGAGGTGAATTCATCGCCAAAGCCTGATTTAGGGGTATTGTGTTCACCTTTTTTACTTTTTTTGAGTTGATCAAAAATATCATCAAGAGCTGTGCGCCTCAATGCTATCTCGAGCTTTGCACTGGGATTATGATCAATGAAACCCTGACGGTTTTCATTGATATATCCTTTATCGATCAAGTCACGAATAAAATCAGCTACACCATAATCATCCTGTGTAAGTTTGTATTTTTTATCGAGCTCCGTAAGCCAGGATAGTGCTTCGGTCACATCACCCGCAGTATGTAACAGAAGCTCTTTGAATAATTTAAAGAGCTTATCAAACGGGGAATCCCCTTCGAGTTTAGGATCTTTTTTTCCAAAAAACCAGTGCATCATAGATTTAGATACAAACAAAGATAAAGGATTAATAAATAGTACTTGACCATACCAGATAACCGGATTTAACCAATATCAGGCTTTTAAATAATTAGGGTCAGTAGATTTAAATTCCAAAAACACTAATTTGTCCTCGCAAAAGTTAATTCTGATGTATCCTCAAGATAATTAATAGTGAATCTTAATCCATTGATCCATTTTAATCAGCAGATCAAACAATTAATGATCTTGTCCATATTGCTTATGATGCTTTATTTCGTAGGCATGGTACTTTACACTTTTTTACCGGGGTTGTTTGGAGCCTGTACTTTATATATCATCAGCCGAGCCAGTTATTTTCAGCTTATTTATCATTATAAATGACGAAAAGGGTGGACTGCAGGGCTCTACTTACTGGTCTATTTTTTGATCTTGGCAATTTTAGTGTATATCATCTATGCTTGCTGGAAAAACAAGTGCAACCTTTTTTGAATGATCCGGCCATGATATTAGACAAGACCAAGACTGCTTTGGATGACCTTCATCAAAAAATAGGTATTGCCATTCTATCCACTGAATCTTTGGCTGAATTCCAACGTAAACTTAGTATGCTCATCTCGGCTCTATTGAATGACACCTTAACTCTTTTTTTAAACCTTATACTGCTGTTATTTGTATTGTATTATATGCTCGTGTATGGTAAAGAAATAGAATCATACCTCGGCCATCGAATACCATTGGAGCCAATAAAATGTTCATTTATTAGCAGTAGAAACTAAGCGCATAGTAAAAGTCAGCGCGTTGGGAATCCCTTTGATCTCAATTATACAGGGTTTAACTGCAACGCTTGGTTATATTTTATTCAAGGTACCAGAGCCTATTCTTTGGGGTTTTCTCACCGGTGTTTTTGCATTTTTTCCGGTGATAGGTACTATGGTGATTTATATGCCTCTAGTAATTATTATGTATGCAAGTGGTGAGACATGGAATGCGGTTGCACTGGTTTTGTATAGTATGATACTTACTGGCAATATTGATTATGTATTTCGTACCAGCTTCCTTCGTAAAATAGGTAATGTGCACCCATTGATTACAGTCTTGGGGGTCATTGCCGGACTCAATTTATTTGGTTTTATAGGCTTGATCTTTGGCCCACTATTAGTAGATTATGTTGTATTATTATTCAAGATCTATACGAATGAATTTACAGACCATGAGGATACTGATCTCCCTGATAAGTTTAATCCTTCTTAGCACAATTTTAAAAAAATAAACGCTTTCTCGGGCTATAGTTAAATGACTTTTGGTCAAAAATTGAACCAGCGGTTTTATAAAGGTTCATTTCATTTAGTATCTTTCTGTAAAATTTGATTGCATATGAATAGGTTGATTTACTTTTTGATGTGTTATACCTCTTTACTACAGGGACAAGAATTCCCTAAAATACTAGATGAACGAGATCGGGCTCAAGTGATTGATAATATCCTGGCTGATCGATTTACCAATGCACTTCCTCCTTTGATGCGTCGTGAAGGATTTGACATGTGGATATTAATTTCGAGGGAATATCATGAAGATCCGGTGATGAAAACCATGTTGCCTGCAGAGTGGATCAGTGCCAGACGAAGGACCGTGATGGTTTTTTATGATAATGGAAAGGAAGTCGAACAACTTGCCATCGCTCGCTATGATGTGGGCTTACTCAAAGCTTCGTGGGATCTGAATGTATATCCTGATCAATGGGATGCACTTAATGAGACCATACAAAAGAAAAACCCAAAAAAAATCGGAATCAATTTCTCTTCCAATTATGCACATGCTGACGGATTAAGTCATTTTGAATACGATCAGTTTATGAGTAAAATCCCTAATGAATTCAAACCAAGAGTCTATTCTGCTGAAAAGCTTGCTGTCGCTTGGTTAGAGACTCGTACTGCCAAAGAGATGGTGTTGTATGAACATATTGCGAGGATATCTCATCGGATCGTCAGACAAGGATTGAGTCATGAAGTCATTCAGCCCGGTGTGACCACCACAGATGATGTGGTATGGTGGTATAGACAGCGAATCACTGAATTAGGACTTGAAACCTGGTTTCATCCTACGGTAGATATTCAACGACCGGATACAGGCAGGTTCGATCATTTACGGACTTTTTCAAAACGACCGGACAAAGAAATAATTCAACCAGGAGATTTATTGCATGTAGACTTTGGGATCACCTATCTTCGACTGAATACAGATATGCAAGAGCACGCCTATGTGTTAAAACCAGGCGAGTCATCAGTACCTGCTTATCTTCAAGATGCATTCAAACAAGCTTATCGACTTCAGGATATTCTCACTGAAAATTTTAAAATTGGTAGGTCCGGTAATGAAACCTTGGCCAAAGCGTTGACTCAGGCCAAAGCCGAAGGTATCACAGGTTCTATTTATACGCACCCTATAGGCTCACACGGACATGCTGCCGGGCCTACCATCGGTATGTGGGACAATCAAGGAAAAACCATTGGCCCTGGAGATTATCCATTGTTTCCGAATACAGCGTACTCTATTGAGCTCAACGCGTCTGTTGCTATTCCGCAGTGGAATAATAAAATGATCCGCATTATGCTAGAGCAGGATGGTTTTTTTGATGGTAATACTTTTAGATACATCGACGGCCGTCAAGATAAAATTTATGCAATACAGCGTTAAGCTTTTA
>JAYSTG010000555.1:0-7824 GCA_043719965.1 Saprospiraceae bacterium
ACCTAAACCAACCCATATTATACCAACCAAAATTGTGAAAATTTTTAAAGGTTTCATTGAGGATAGGAAAGACTGCACCTTTAATTTGGTAATATCCTCTGTGTTTTTCCTGTTTAGAATAAGGGTTTCTTCCAACTTTTCGTTGGATGTTTGCCAAAGTTCTTTTATTTTATTTTCGTCCATTTTATTAGATGTTTTGTTGTGAAAAACGTTGTTTTAATTTGTCTTTGATACGCCCCACTTTTGTACCGACATTGCCTGCTGATATACCCAAAATATCAGCAATTTCTGCATGGCTCTTATCTTCCAAATACAGCAACATTAAGGCTTTGTCTAATTCTTTGAGTTCGTTGATAAACTGGTCTAACAAATTTAATTGTTGTTCCTTTTCAGATTTTTCAACGTTTTGTATTTGAGAAACCTGCTCGTTCAAAGGAATATTATTGGCTTTTCTAATCAAATTTTTCCGATAAAATGAAATAGCAACATTGATAGAAATTCGATAAATCCAAGTAGAAATTTTGAACTTGTCGTTATACTTATGAAATGATTGCCAAAGTTGTATCATTATTTCCTGGATAAGGTCTTGCCTGTCCTCCTCATCCTGGCAATACGTTCTGGCAACTTTAAATAAAATGCCTTTGTGTTGCTCAATGAGTTCCTGAAATATTTGGTTCTGTTTTTTTGTTTGCATTATAACTTTGAAAACCATTTAGTGATTAATTGAAAAGATTGCAGGTTTTGCCTAATTCCGTTGTGTGTAGCATCCTCAATAATTTTTACCTCTCCATTACTATTTTCTAAAATAGCCTTTTGTAATGCTTCTGCCACAAAAGCCTCATCTTTATTACCTATCAAAACCAGCATTGGCACTTTTACAGCTTTCAAGCCATAAATATAATTATCAGGTGCCATACTCGAATTTGCACGATAGGAATATTCTCTTAGTGGCGTTCCTATCGGTAAATTGAAAAATAAAACCGGTAAACTATCCTGTTCGTGCCTATTAATTTCATTCAACATTTTCAAACCAATAATTCGGGCAATATGAATTTTCAGAAATGATTCAGTGCTATCGCTTTCAGAAACTTGTCCTTGTGGAAATGCTGGCGAATTATGTCCAATCAATGGTGCAAAAAGTAAAAACCCATCAACTTTTTTTTTGTAATTTTCCATTGCATACCGCAAAGTTATACCACCACCCATTGAATGCCCTGCAATGATAATTTCCCCATTAGGTTTATTCTTACGAATAGTCCCAACAATATCAGCCAAATCATCAGCATATTGATTGATATAGTCCACATCGCCTGATTTTCCTTCTGACTTTCCGTGTCCTCTTAAATCTATGGCATAAACTTCGGCTTTTGTTGTCTGTTGCAACATTTGGGCTGTTTTTAGGCAGGCAGTAGCATCACTTTTTACACCATGAATCAGGAGAATTGTATTAGGTGATTTTTTTGGAAATTTGTAAGCAAATATTTTATGCTTATCTCTTACAGTAAAGTAATAATTGTCAGCCTTGTATGTTAACCCCTTGTCTGATAAGGTCGCTGTGTCAATTTGTGTAGGCTTAAAAGGTCTGAAGGTCGGTTCGGGCATATTGATAAGTTTGGTAGCCTCTGCTACTAAACTGTCTTTATTGCCGTTGAAATATTGTGCTAAAAAGTTTTGTGCAGAAACATTTGAAACAAGGACAAAACTAAAAAAGGAGAGAGCGAAATTTTTTAATGACTTCATTTGTATGAATAATTTAAAATTGAATTTATTACCTAATTATTGCTTAGTAAACCGTAACGAAGAGCAAAATTTATTTGCTTTCTTGCGCAGTTGATGCCAGCATTTCGTTGCAAGTAGACTTATTTTAAAATTTAACTCCAATATATAAATTTGGCTCAAAAAGGAAATAGTTATTCCATTTGCTTTCTTTTGCTTTAAAACTTTCAGGAGTATTTGTGTCAATTGGCCAATACTGACAATGAATTTGAGGTTCGATAAACATCCTATTCTTGAATAAGGGAATATGATACCCTATATGATAAGAAGTATATAATTTGAACCCATTGCCAATGTTCTTATTATTTACATCAAGATAAGTCTTTAATTGGGGTAATATTTCTATCGTAGCAAATAAACCCTTCCAAATCATACGTTGATAGGTTACGCCAATACCCATTTCACGGAGCCTACCAGGGTAGAAATTATTTTCATCGAATCTAAGTTGCTCTTGCATAGGCATGCCCATTGGAGCAAACATTTTCCACGTAGCCACTTTGATACCAATTTTGTCTTTTAATGTAAGTTTGTATCTAAAATGTAACTCATAGTGATGAGTGTTTGTTTTTTCGTCCCCAAAATTGGCAAAGGACAGCCAAGTTGTAATAATTGAAAATTTGAAACCCCGAACTGAATCTTTAGAATTTTGTTTTGTTGTTTGTGCTAAACCATTTGAAACAAAGACCAAACTGAAAAGGAATACTGCTAAAATTTTTAATGACTTCATTGTATGAATAATTTAAGATGAAACTTGTTTTCCTAATTATTCGCACAAGGGTCAAAAAAATAACAGCTTGGGTAAAAATATTTTTTGTTGGTCTGAAAAGAGAGCGTTTATGTCAAATTTGTTCGTATGATTGGTTGAGGGTTGTCGTCCGTTACGCTTGCAACTAACGGTAGGGCTTGTTGACTGATTTGTGTGGTTAAGCACAGCATATTGTAAATGCTGTAGCCGGTGAGGTAGCCACTGAGTTTGCCATTGCTTTCCATCAGAGGTCCTTCACCATCTGACTCTGCTTTGGCGGCAATGTTCCGAAAGAAGTGTTTTCAGGTTTGTAAAATTTTCCTTTGGAGAGCTTCGCAATTTTTCCGGATGCAGCCATACGATTCAGTGCTTTGATAATGGCTTCTTTTCGTTTAGCATCAGTTACAAAGTCAGCATAGGTGAATACATACCTTTGGCAACCAATTGATGGTTTCAGCTATGTATTGTGAGATGTTCATGCAACAAAGATAGAATAATTGTCCAGTTTATTAAATAAAAAACTGGACATGGTTTCGGATTCAATAGAGTGTTGACGATTGCACTCTATCATTTTTTTCTGGCAAAGGTTGTGATTTGGGAAAAAATGAAATTGTGCAATGAATATTTGCCAAGCCTAGGTGTATTTTTTCTAAGTGCTTAATATCTTTTTGACTGACGGTAGTGCTATGGGGACTGTCTCTTAACTCGCTAAATGGTATAATTATTCAGAGTTTAGTGATATCTTTCTAAACTAATGCATAAATCGATATGAAAAACAAATCATTACCGAAGACTTTTTCTGTGATCCTGCGAGTGATGATCTAAGGTTGCCTCCTGGTCACGCAAATTTTTGGAAAGAGGCCAGGGATTGATTGGTAGATTTAGTAGGTATACCTGAAAAGCAATCTGAAAGTGGAGGATCAAGTTGGATGGTTTGAGATATTCGACTATGTGTGATCAACGGTTTTGCTTTGTGATAGTTTTGGCGATTGCCAAACTATCATCAAAGCATGTGTTCTATCACATTGTTTTAATTCATTGTCTCTATTAGTTCCAATTCTTTTTTAATGTTAGCCCGTTCTGCTTCGATATCAAAATCGTTTTGAAGGCCAAGCCAAAATTTGGTTGATGTTCCAAAGAATTTTGAAAGTCTCAAGGCAGTATCAGCTGTTATCCTTCTTCGTCCTTTTAAGATTTGGCTCGTTCTTGTTTGCGGCACACCAATGGCTTGAGACAGTTTATACGCTGTAATACCCATTGGTTTCAGGAATTCTTCTTCCAGAATTTCACCAGGATGAATATTCTTTAGTTTACTCATGATAATCTGTTATTTGAACGTTTTCGGCATTGTTACTTTGCCAATTAAATATTATTCTCCACTGATCATTTATTCGAATACTATAGAAGCCTGATAGTTCACTTTTGAGTTTTTTCAAGCGATTTGCTGTTGGAATTCTCAGATCATTAATGTTATCCGCATTGTTGATCATCCTGAGTTTCCGCCTTGCCACTTGTTGGATTTCTGTTGGCAGAACTTTTGACTTTTCACCTTCCCAGATCTTTTCTGTTTCTTTGTCTGCAAAACTATTTATCAACTCTGAACGTACTAACGCTCTAAGATACTAATTAGTTTCGACACTAACAAATATTGGCACTTATTTTTATTTCAATGTGAAAGAAAGGCTTTGCTTTGTGATGGTTTTGGCGATAGCCAAACTATCATCAAAGCATCTGTTATGATCAAGTGATTCTCTATTCTTCAAATTTTCTTATGAATTTTGGATTTCTTCTCATATCTACAATGCTTAATACCGTTAAGCATGTTTCATCAAAACTGTAATAAACAAAATAATCTCTAATTGTCTTTTTTCGTATTTGGACATTACTTGTATTGCTTCCAGTTTCAGGATACCTCGTTAAAACATCTAATCCATTTTGAGACAATTTATAAAGTTTCCTGGAATATGACTTAGTACCATTTCTCTCTTCCCAATAGCTTGGAATATCTTATAAGTGTTCTTGAGCATTTCTTGTCCAAATTATTTTGAGAGCCACTTTTGGACTTTTGCATCTACTTCTTCATTTGATAATGTATCCCCACTTCGCATTTGTCCTGTGCTGATTTCAAGTTCCTTTTGATGTTCAACTGGGATAATAAATATTTCTTCTTTTTCAGATTCAAAATCTATCAAGTTTAATATTTCTTCAAGCAAATATTCATCATTTACCGTTTCAATACGATTTTTTACTTGATTTTTAAGTTCTAAAACTGCCATATTCAAAAGTAATATTAACGGTTACAACAATAAAATTACTCAAAAAGTGCCGTCTACTCCTTCAATATTTTATATCTATCCCCATTTTCTGTTTCTTGGATAAGATCAACTCTTCTTTATGAGTGAGTTCCCAAAGTTAGTTAATTAATATTAAGAGCACCAAAAGTGCTTTGCATGTGGGAATTTATTTTTATCTGTACGGTGGAACCCTGATCGGGTTTAATGGCTCCTAGTTTTGACTGACTGTAGTGCTGTGCGGACTGTCTCTTAACTGGCTAAATGATATAAATATTCAGAGTTTAATGATATCTTTCTAAACTAATGAACAAATCGATATGAAAAACAAATCATTACCGAAGACTGTTTTTTTGATCCTGCGAGTGCTGATCCTAGGTTGCCTCCTGGTCACTCAAATTTTGGGTCAACAAAACCCCAGTGTAACCTATACATCAGGGTTCAAAGCAGCTGTAGTCAAGATAAATATCAGCCCTACTACCCCTAAGCAATTGCTGGGCTATGGAGCAAGACTATCGACGGGCATACACGATAGTATTTATCATCGCATTGTAGTACTTGATGATGGAGTGACCCAGTTTTTTCTTATCTCTTCTGAGATTTGTTTGATATCGCCCTCTGAATATGATCATGTCGCTACGATCTTGAAAAATAAACTAGGGATCAATCCTATCAATTTTTGGTGGTCCGTGACACATACCCACTCAGCTCCAGAAATCGGTGTACCTGGCCTTGCTGAAGTTTTCCTCGGAGACCGATATAAGCACCCAGTGGATACTGCTTATACAACTTTTGTTGAAAAAACGCTTTTTGATGGGATTGTAGAGGCTCGCAAAAAACTTCAACCTGCAAGATTGGGAATAGGATGGGGGTATTCTCAAGCTAATATCAATCGAAGAGCAATCGATGTCGATGGTAAAGCTTCACTGGGTCTCAATCCTGATGGACCAGTCGACAGGCGAATTGGTCTTATTCGGCTCGAAAAACAAGATGGAAGCCCTCTAGCTCTGCTTGTCAACTATCCGATTCATGGCACTGTGCTTGGTCCTCAAAATGTAGAAATAAGTGGTGATGTTACAGGGGTAGTATCCCAGTATATAGAACAAAAAATCAATGTTCCAGTTCTTTTTCTTAATGGAGCCGCTGGTAATCTCGCACCGATTTATAGCGTATATCCTAGTGCGCAAGCTGGCCATCTAAGCCAATTCCGTGTATTACTTGGAGATAAAATTTTAGATGCAAACAAAAAATTAGTTACCACCTCTGACGGTGTCACTTTATTTACGGGAAGTATAACCGTAGAGAGTCCTCGAAAAGCCAATCTCAATTGGCCATCCTATCTAAGTAATTACACCAGTACTACTAAAAATGGAATTCATCAGGTAAGGTTGCCCATAAGATTTCTAAAGATCAATGAGGATGTAGCGATATGGTCAGCTCCACTTGAATTGTTTTGTGAAATATCCAATGAAATACGAAACCGTTCTCCCTTTCCATTTACATTTTATGTAGGATATACCAATGGATGGCTAGGTTATCTCGCACCTGATCAAGAGTATAAATTCGGAGGCTATGAAGTAGATGTGGTATCTCCCTTTGCAATGGGTATCGACAAAGTACTAGTCGAATCCGTGGTAGGATTTCTGCAAGGAGAAATGAAAAGTATAGATACAGATCGGTCTAAATCCATAAAAAAACGATAGTCTGATATCGTAATCCCTTCAATTTTTGCAAAGTTTTTTTAAGCTATGAGTTATCGCTTCCGGATATGAACACTCGATTAACATTTATTATTGTTCTATTTTTCTTTTTATTGATCAATTCGTTTTATGCTCAATCGATTTTAATCACTGAGGATTTAAAGATAGAATCAGTATTAATTCGTGATCGTACATACACCTTAAAACAAGGAATACCGTTGATTTCGTTTGAAGCAGATGTCGACTATAAAGAATCGGGTGATGTTTCAGCCATCGTGCAAGTGGATTGGTTGCCAGCACCTTCAGGTATGCAAGTTCGATTAACGAATAAATCTTTGGATACCATTACCCTCAAAAATGTACTTCCTTTTGGTACTCGATTCCGCCATGTATACATTACTGGGATTGGAGATCATCCACTTTCTCGTACCCATCTTTTTATCCCTGATCAATCTCCTTTGAATATCATAGTGCCTGATGATGCCTGGAATCTAGGATATGCTTCTATGCCCCTCCAGGATAGCTTCAGTTTATACGCATTGACCAAAAGAAATTCCTGGGACAAAGCTATTCGCAAACGGTTTGAAACTATTCTTTATCCCAGCGGCTCCGTCACCTATGATTATTATGTTGATACCTTTTCAGGAAACTGGCAAAATGGATTGCGAAAATGTTTTCAGACCCGAAAATTGTATGACCTCAGTACGTTCAATTCTAGTTTATACCATCGACCAGATCTGCAATGGATCAAACAAGCGAAAATGATGCACTTGATCATGGCATGGGATGACAAACTATATGATCGAAAAAAAAATAAATATGTTTTAAAAGAATTTATCGAGAAATCTAAAAAGTGGTATGGTGGGGACGATGTGATCGGTATTTGGCCTACCTGGCCAGTTTTGGGTATAGATACCCGTAATCAATGGGATATGTATCGAGATATGCCTGGAGGATTACTGGGACTCCGGGCCATGATAGACCAAGTTCACCATCTGGGTACAAAAATTTTCATTAGTTATAATCCCTGGGATGAAAGTACACGTAAGGAAGATCACTTGCGAGGCATGGCAGCCTTGGTAAAGGCGTTGGATGCTGATGGCGTGATCTTAGATACCCGTGGAGCCAGTAGCAAAGAATTGCAAGAAACAGTAGATCATATCAAACCTGGTGTGGTGATGTATAGCGAGGGTATGGCCGTACCGAAAGATATGGAAACTATAATTTCAGGAAGGGTGCATAATGCATTGTATTATCCTCCTCTGCTTAATCTCAATAAACTTATTCAACCGGACTTTAATATTTTCAGGGT
>JAYSTG010000556.1:0-22494 GCA_043719965.1 Saprospiraceae bacterium
GGTCTTTTGTTTTTTGATTCTTACTAAAAATATTAAATTATTTTTAGCAAAAGACCCTTATTTGCAACCTTAATTTTCAACTAAGTTTGGGACAAGCCCCCGAAGAATTTCATTGAAAAGTAAATATTCTCTTAAAATTTAACGGCAAAAAGTAAATAAGGGTTGCCTGGTGTCATTCTGAGTTCTTTAATAGTTGTATTATTGACAAGTAATTACCCTGAATGGAACTATGCCCCTGACTTATAGTGCATTTTGCACCGATAACTCAAAATCTTATACTTGTATCTAACAAATCACATCCTCACTTGAATAATGAGCAAACCATATTTTCATTACCCAAAATCAATTAAAGCTATTTTTATATTGCTTCTAAGTCTTATAGTTTTTAAACTCAAAGCTCAATCCCCCACCCATCTATTAGCTCCTGGCGTTTACTTCTATGCTGGTGATGAACTACAACAAAAATCAGCCAATTGCCTATGGGTGATATTTAAAGACTATGTATTGGCTGTCGATGCAAATTACCCCTGGGGCGCTCAGGAAATATTGGAGGAAATAAAAAAAACAACGACTAAACCTGTTCGATTTATCTTCAATACGCATTATCATCACGATCATAGCTTTGGCAATAGTGTGTTTGTGGATGCAGGTGCCATTGTAGTAGCTTCTAAGATAGCCGCAGATGAAATGCGAACCCTCGGTCAGATCGAATGGAATCGAGGCACTGCATATAGTGGTCGTGATATGAAAAAGTTCCGTCGCGAATACCCTACGCTCACCTTTGATCATCAATTGACATTTGATGATGGTGAACATAAAGTCATATTAATAAAAATGGGTCCAGGTCATACTGCTGGCGATGCAGTGGCTTACCTACCTAAAGAAAAAATTCTTGTCACCGGTGATCTATGTGTAAATGGTAATCCTTGGGGAAATAATGTTGCTGACCAGGATGTATCCTATGCTGATTGGCTCAGTGCGTTGGATACTATGGCTATCTGGGCAGTTCAAACTGTGATTCCGGGACATGGCAATCTCGGTAATACCCAGACTTTAATAGATCAAAGAAACTATCTGGCAGATATGTTGGATCAGGTCCGTATCGGTATAAAAGCCGGAAAATCAAAACAAGACCTGGTCAACGAAATAGATTTAAGCAAACATCCTGTAAGAGGCAAAAATACTGTCTCCAATACCAGATCTATTCGAGCAATGTATGACCGATTGAGTCAGAAAAATTAAAGTTAATATTTCTTAATAGGCAATTTGATCATACTGGGATATTGACTACTATGATGAATACTATTCTTAGCGATTACACCATTAGATTCATCAAAATTATTGCCGCCAGTATTGAGATTCCGGTCAAATCTTGGGAAATTACTGGAAGAAATCTCTATTCGTATATTATGCCCTGGTGCAAAATAATTAGAGGTCGATATTGGTGTCAATTCCACTTTGTAGACTTTACCTTTTTCCATAAATACTTCTTTGTCATACCCATCACGATATCGAAGCCGCTGAATCGTTTCATCCAGATTGAATGCTCGTCCATCCGGATATACATCGAGTATTTTCAGTGTGATATCAGTATCCTTGGCATCTGAAGAAACATACAACGTAGTCTCTATACTACCAGTCACTTCTACCCCTTGGGTCAGGATGGGAGAGGTATAGACGAGGATATCATTTCTAGTCTCCATCTGCCTCTGATCAAAAGATCCTCCATTGAGCGCATTACCCATACAACATACATTTCCTCCAAATGAGGGAACCGGAAAAGTAGGATCATAAATAAATTCGTCAGCTGGACCCGAAGCGGGCATATTGGTCGTAAGCATTCCGTCACCGAATACACTATTGGCTTTGCCTTTGCTCGATAAATAATATGTAGTAGTTGAATATCCTGCAGGTGGCCAGGACATGGAAGATTGCCATTTATTACTACCCATAGTATAAAATTGAACTTTAGGAATAGTCGTCAATACATTATTATTTTCTCCTTTCAACCAATAATCAAACCAAGTGTAAGTATACTGATCATAATCCAATCTTGCATCTCCCACACTGCGTTCACCGACTATTGTGTTCTCAGTAGCTCTCTTATAAGCACAATGCTGGGTGGGAGCTATGATGAGATATTGATTATCCGCGACTCCAGGTTTCTTTGCATTTCTCTTGATATGATTGATTATTTCCAGATTTGGACTGGAGGCGACATCATACCACGAAACGAACCAGAATGTTGGCTTTTCATAGGGCATATTATCATGATACAAACCACCTTTATACCAGGCAGGATCATTAGGTTTCCGTCGAATCATAGCTTCATAAACACTTTGAGGTCCATTGACATTTTTAATGATATCCTGTATCGGTAAATGTTTTAATCCTTTATTCCAATCTACTTTGGGATATTCAGGAGCCATATCATAAAATCGCTGTAACCGAATCAAATCAGCCTGGGTGGCATTTTTTGATACAGTAGGTCGGAAAATATCATGTTGCGTATCATATAACCAAGAAGTAAACAACATCTGCTGAGCACCACCTCTATACCAATTACCTTGTTCATAATATTTTCCAATCCTGCCTACGCCGGCTCCATATCCTTGCGCTATTGCAGTTATCAAAGAAGGATGATCTAAGGAAGTTACGGCCATCTGCCATTCTGCGGTTGAAGAACAACCTATCAATCCAATTTTTCCGGAACACCATGCTTGGTTGGTCAACCAAGTAAAGGCATCATGCCCATCCGTAATAGGTGTGCCCAAAATATCCCATTCCCCTTCTGAAAAAAATCGGCCTCGTTCATTTTGGACTACATAAGCATATCCCCGCTTTACCGCTTCATATGCAGATTGATAAGCATTCAATCGATGCTCTCCATCACCCCAGGTATTAAAATTATAAGGAGTCTTTGAAAATATAACTGGAACTTTTTTATCTCCTTTGGGTCTGAAGATATCTGTTGCAAGCCGGACACCATCTCGCATGGGCATCATTATTTTTTGATCAATAACAGCTAACTCCTGAAGTTTTTTATATGCGTCATCAACGTTTTGAGCGGAAATATTCGCCATACTAAAAATCATAAGGATAAGGATCGATTTTTTCATGAGTCGTTACGTTTTATAGGAATCAAGTTAATAAGAATAATCATTTCTTTCCATCAATTTTAAATTAATTACTTAATACACTGTATGAGAAAGGAATTTTTAGATGATACATTTATTTCGATTACTTTGTCTACTACATCATTTATTCCTAAATTGTTCTATATAATCCATTAGTTATGAATAAAAAACTGAACCATGATGTTCCTCAAAATATGGATCGTCGTAAGTTTCACAAGACTGTCAGCGCTGCATTGCTTGGTACGGCTTTAAGCCCATCTATTGCGCCTATTTTTTCCAAGCCAAAGTATCCATCTCCCAAACCAAACCCACATCTGCATGTCGGGGGAGATTATCATGTGGTGATGACCGAGGACTCTCTTACTTATGCTCAGAGGCAAAAAGCATGGACCGAAACGCGCAACTTACAATATCAAATCCGATCAGGTGTCCGCCACCTTACGAATAGCATGGAAGGGACCTGGGACCTGGATGAAATGAAAAAATGGAAAGATAATTGCGAAATGGCTGGGGTGACATGGGAAGCTATCAGAATGGATTCAAGTTTTATTTATGCAAAAACGGATGCGGACCGAGCTAAAAAACTTCAGCAAGTCATTGACAATGTAATAAAAGCTTCCAAGATAGGTGTCAAAGTGATCACGATGCATTGGACTTTAATCCCCATTCGGCGTAATGGTCATACTCCAGGCAGAGGTGGATCAAGTTATCACTCCTTTAAATTGGAGCCAAATTGGAGAGATCTGAAGGTAGAATCAAATGGGGTCGTTAACTATGATGAATATTGGCAACGAATAACTTATTTCCTTAAAAACATAATCCCCGTGTGCAAAGAATATGATGTGCGTATGGCTGTACACCCCTATGACCCACCTGGATTACCTAGAGGTTATCAAGGAGTGGACAATTGGGATAGTGCACCCACTTCTATATTTGATTCCTTAAAAAAATATGAGTCGATCGTGGATAGTCCATACAACGGATTTCAACTTTGCCTGGGCACTATCATGGAAGGGCTTCAAAATCCAAAAAAAGAATTATTGCCTATAGTAAAATACTTCGCCGAAAAAGGTAAGATTTACCAAATTCATATGCGAAACATCAAAGGTGGCTTACATGATTTTCAAGAAGTATTTATCGATGAAGGTGAAGTCGATTTCATAAATGTGATCCGTGTATTGCGAGATACAGGATATGCCTGGTCTATTTGTCCTGATCATGTACCCACCCATCCTGATGACCCCAGAGGGTATCAGGCTTTTGCTCAAGCTTATGGATATATCCGAGGAATGATTCATGCTGCAAATACTGAGGTGGCCAGCTCCAATAAGAACAAGTAGTACAACAAGCATATTTTATTATGAAATCTGGTTTATATCGCATCTGTACTACGGTTTGCAGCCTGTACTTGCTCAGTAGCTCGAGGATACAACTTGCAGCACAAACAAAACCAGATACGATACGAATTGCTATAAAAGCTATCGCCGGAATGCAATATGACCTGGTCAGATTTTCCATAAAGCCTGGTAGTTATATCAACCTCATACTGACGAACGCCGATGAAATGGAACATAATCTCGTCTTTGGTAAAAAAGATAGTAGGCAAAAAATTGTTGATGCTGCCCTTGCGTTGGGTAAAGATGGACCCTCAATAGGCTATATACCGAAAGTCCCTGAAGTACTGGCGTCAATCAGAGTACTTAATAGCAATGAGACCGATTCCATTTTATTTCGGGCTCCTCGAGCTACAGGTGTTTATCCTTATGTGTGTTCTTTTCCAGGTCATGGCGGCATTATGTATGGTGCTATGCATGTGACTCAAGGTTTGATGCCAGAACTCAATGCTGATATATTTATACCGCCTCATCGGAGGAAAACTGAATCTATATCTCATAAAATCAGGCCCGCGGAACACCCTTATTCATTGATCCCACCTTATTTATATCGGGTATTGATGCCAGATGCAGGTCCTGCTGCCATTGCAGTTTGTTTACCAAATAAAATAAACTACTGCTGGGATGCAGGATCATGCAGATTGAGATATATATGGACAGGAGCATTTCTAGACCTCTCAGATTATTGGACTATAAAAGGTGAATTAAATGCCAAAATACTCGGTAGCATAATATATAAAGGGAAGACTCAAATTCAATCTGAGATGCCTAAAGGAATTTCCAAAGTAAGGTTCAAAGGCTATAAATTAATAGATGGTTACCCCGAGTTCAACTATTTTCTTGATAAAATGGAAATACTTGAACACATAACATCGCAGGTAGATGATCCAGGCATCATCCGTCAGTTTAAAATCTCAAACATTCATCGACCAGTTAGATTTATTTACGAGGATTACGAGGGTATTATATTCAAATCTGATAAAGGGATCTGGGAAGGAAATCAACTCTACTTACAACCCAACGAAGCAACCCATTTTACCATCACCATGCAAAAAAAGAATCAATGAGTACAAAATGGGGATTAATGCTTTTCGTTTTATTTTGTTTTGTTAATTGCCAATCTCCTGAACGTTTTAATCCCTCAGACATTTCGTATATCGTCGAAGATATAAAATTACCAGATGGCTTGACCGGCGAGACAGGAGCCATAGAGTTTTTACCCGATGGTCGTTTGGTCGCTTGTTTTTTAAGAGGGGAAGTAATGATTTATAACCCTAAGAAAAAAGACTGGAGCGTATTCGCATCTGGTTTACATGAACCCTTAGGTTTATTAGTAAGGAGTGAAAAAGAAATGATAGTCATGCAAAGGCCAGAAATGACCAGACTAAAGGATACAGATCATGATGGAAAAGCAGATAAGTATGAAACGGTCACGGATGAATTTGGCATGACTGGTAATTACCATGAATGGAACTATGGACCAGTACAAGATAGCGAAGGAAATTTATTTATTGGATTGAATACAGCATCTGAATATGGAAAAATCCAGGAAGAAGTCCGAGGCCAACTCGATACCACTTTAGTCCCAGGCAAACCATTACAAAAATTTTCAGCAGTACCCTATCGAGGGTGGGTCATGAAGATTTCACCAGATGGTGCAACCATTCCTTTCGCTAGTGGGTTTCGTTCACCAAATGGTCTGGTGATTGATGATCAAAATCGATTATTTGTAACAGACAACCAAGGGGATTGGGTCGGTACAAGTGTTTTATACCAAGTAAAGCAAGATCATTTCTATGGACATCCAGCTAGTTTGTTGTGGAAAAAAGACTGGAATCAAGGGGATCCCTCCAAGATCGAAATAAATCGGCTAGATTCCATGAGAACCATTGGTACTGTCTTATTTCCACATGGCATTATCGCAGCTTCCCCGACTCAACCAGTGATAGATAAATCTAAAGGTAAATTCGGGCCTTTTATCAACCAAATGTTTATAGGAGAAATGAATCAAGAAAGAATATTAAGAGTAATGCTTGAAGAAATAGCTGGTCAGCTACAAGGAGCGTGTATACCTTTTATGGACAACCAAGGTTTACGTAAAGGTAATAATCGATTAGCTTTCGCTCCAGATGGTAGCCTATGGGTAGGACATACTCAACACGGGTTTGTAGGGGATCTGGGGTTACAACGGATAGTGTACACTGGACAACCCCCTATGGATATTACTTCCATGCATTTACTCGACGATGGCTTTGAACTTACATTTACTCAACCATTACACGATAGTATGAAGTTGGATACGAGTGATTTCCATTTTGCACATTACTATTATGAATATCATTTGAAGTATGGCTCTGATCAATTTGACTTACAAAAAATTCCAGTACAGAAAGTGGAAGTTTCAGAAAATCGTGAGAAAATAATTTTGAAGTTGGGGCTGATCAGGCCTAAGTATATCTATGAATTAACTATAGGAAATTTGATTTCTGCCAGTGGAATAAATTTAAAAAATAAAATTATTTGTTACACGGTGAACAAGACGGTGGACTAAGGTTTTTTATAACCTTTACTGCTGTCATCCAGGATCAATACCCAATCCTGACCATATCCTTCTGTGACAGGTTTGAATTTTTGTTGCCCCTTGTTTTCAAAAATACCTGCGTCTTTGACATCGCCATTTCTTGGATTGTACCAATAGGTTGTTACTTTTTCGCCTGATATTTTGCCCATATTTACTTCTATAGTCTTACCCTTCGTCGTGTATATAAATGCATAGTCTGTACCACGAGTAGCTTGAATTCGGTCACTGACATTTAATGCATTGGTGATCAGACTTTGGTCTGGGACTCGATCGAGCATCGGGCGAGATTCTATCAATCTACGGATATATTTCATCTGACCGGCCCCTGGAAGATCAATGGCATCATACCATGGAATACATTGCCCATTAATACTTTTACGATGAGGTGCATACATTTGCCATACATCATGACAACCGTAGGTATTGCCGAATGCACCGGCAAATACATCCCAATAAGCATATATCCTTACATCATAAGCGTTGGACTTTCCTAGGTCTTGAGCATTGAAACATACCGGATGATTCTCATAGATGGATTCACCGTCTATCGTTGGTTTTACCGGAGTTCTTTGATACGCTACTTGTATTCGATCATAGACATTATTTTCCCTGCAATGTCCAGTCTGAAACATATTGAAGTCAAACCAGTCCTCCTGGTGAAACCATTTGCCAGACCCTCCATCAGCCATTTCATTAGGTTGAGGATGGGCCGTGATAAGTGCTTTATCAGATCCTCCTACACCTTCTGCAATTCCGTTTGCCATAGACCGCCATACGTTTACATCTGTTTCATTTCGAGGGTTTCGATCACCCATCAACACCCAAATGATATTCTTTCGATCTTTATACCGATGGCCTATCCATTTACCATAGATTCTAGCATTATCAGCATTGAATATTTCTGGTCCGTCACCCCATCGATCTTTAAAAAGTTTATCTCCCCATGTCGGAAGCAAGGCAATATATAATCCCAAATTTGCAGCTTTGTCAATGATCCAATCTACATGTTGAAAATAAGCCTCATTCGGTTTAGTGGGGTCCAGATCCTTGAACGGAACTTCCCAATATGGATTGGGATCTTTAAGCCCTTGAGCTTCAGCCAAAGCTACGGCTTGAATTACTGTAAACCCCTTATCTGCCCTATTTTTTAAATACTTTTCAGCTTCTTCTCTATTGAGTCGATGAAATAATTCCCAGCCTGTATCACCCAACCAATAAAATGGCTTTCCATTCTCATGAACCAAAAATCTTTTATTATCAGAGACTTTTAATCGCCCATGAATAACAGGATTCAGCCCGGTTTGGGCCATGGAAATAAAGGTTAGCATGGAAAAATGGAGGAGTAAAACTAAATTTTTCATTTGAATAAGTTTTAATGCGATAGTAGAATAATAGTCAAATTTGTCGCTCACCCAAGCAATAACAAAGCCCATCTGGTGCTACGATATAAAAGATTTTCCAATGGGTCTCGCCATGTTTTTCAAATTTAAACTCAGAGATTCCATGATTCAAGCCATTGGATTTAAGTTCCCCTGCAGCTTTTTCTACATCGTCTACCTCAATAAAACAACCATCTTGACTAGGATCACCACCATTTTCGGCAAGGCCAATCTGAATCATTCCTCTTTCAAAATGAATTGATTTATATGGTTCTGAATACTCGAATTTCCTTTGAAAGCCCATGATGGTTTCATAAAAAGGAGCAGCAGCTTGAAGATCTCTCACAGGCAAATTCATAATATCAGCTTGATAAGGCCAAGCATTAATATATAAAACTTTATTTATTGTCATGTTTACATTTTTGATGAGGAGATATGATAAATAAAGTATTTACAAATTGTGATTCAAAAAATCTACTTCGAGCGTAATTCGTTCGCCGTCCGTGTTCTCAAAGGTCAAAGCGTCTAGCTCCAATTCATTTTTAACTTCTTTTTTAATAATAAATTTAGGCTTAAATTTTGAAATTTTTTGAAGCAAATGATATACTGGTGAAGGCCCATTTTCATTTATGATCCCCTTATTACCAATAGTTTCGAATAAAGTAATTTGCTCGGCTCCTGCTAAATATTTCAAGCATATTGTAGTCCAATCTGCTATAAACTGAGTATGTTGTCGTTCATCTACGGTCAATGCTGGATAGTCCCGTGATTTTAAAGTGATGGGAGAAATATAAATCGGTAGGTCTGAAAAAGATCGAATAGTAGCGATAGGATATTGTTGTGCTTCCAGATTTTCTACCAATACATTATGATCTGTTAAATGTGCTTGAGGAGTCATTGCATAACTCACAAAATCAAGCCGATGATCCAGCATTCTATTTCGATTTATATCCACAAAATGCCCGACAGTGCCTGATCCAATTTTAATGAATGGGAATTCAGTCTTCATCTTTGGAATAATATAGTCCAATACAGAAGGCCCATGAAGTGAAGCATTTTTTGGTATCAATAAAAGTGATCTTACTTGGTCCGTTAGTCTTTTTTTCAGCTCCTCATATTCCACGATATAATCGTCAAAAAAGACAGCCAATTCTAATCTGGTATTCAATAATGATGCTTCATGATAGGCTTGATCCAAGTTTTCTATCCAGTCATCACCAAAATCAATCTCTACTCGATAGTGATCGAAAAGAATCTGACGAAGTAATACAATATACTCTTTAGTCATCGGAGTATTAGACCGTGCATATCCTATCTTTGGAAATAAGTGCCGAGATTCCGTTTTATCTTCTTCTTTAAACCCTTCTTCTTCAGTTACCCCTTTTAAATTCACTGACAGTGTCACTTTTTGTTCGACAGTGTCCCCCTTATGCTCTAGGACTGGAAACGGGATTACTACAGGAGTGGAATAGGTTTTAAAACTATTATCAGTCCAATTACGCTGATCTTCCGATTCAAAGGTATCACCCTCAAATTCCAGGATGGCTTCCACTTCCCTACCAGTCTTCCAACATAATTTTTTAATAGCCTGAAACAATACATCTGGTTCTATATGTGTCGGGAATGATGCAAATTCTACATCTCCATTGGGATTGGTAATCAAGACGGACTGCCCAAGGCAGTCTTTTATCGGGTGATGAACACATATGCCGATTCTATTTCTCTGAAAATCACTATTAGCTCTACCTTTAAAATGAAACGAAATCGTATCATCTTCATTGCCTTGAATAAAAACCTGAGCTTCATAGTCTATGTCATCCAGCACATATTGTGCAGAATATTGAATAGAGAAGGAGTTTTTAAGTTGCAAAATTTTTTCATCCTGAATCCTCATGGGCACTGTAAACCATTGATGATTACGAAGAGCGGTATAGATCCTCCGAACGATTTCAACCTTTTTGTATTTAATGTACCTTAGCTGACCCTCGCAATATTGAATCTTGATATGAGTAGTTTGCAATTTCATGTGGTAATTTACTCCACAATTTTCATTTCTAAAATTTGAAAGTCAGAATTATTAAATAAATTTGAATACAAGCCATATAGCGATGAATTCTGGAACAGTTTCTGAGATTGGATAACATAGAAACCCACAATGTCCGCAATACTGTTTTTTATTTATTATGAAATTAATTCTGGTTGTAACTTTTGTTGCTCTTTGCTTTTAAAATAGTAATAGAACAATCCCTTCGTGCGATCACTTAAAGGTCTTATGCCGCTTGTAAAAGAAGAAATTTCTGCTTTAGCTATACCAGTATCATGAACCAGTTCTTTAGTTGTAATATTAAGTTCCTTCATTTTTTTTGTAATCCACTTGTGATCCACTACCAATATAGGTGGTGGATTATATGGAACAGGATGAACATTAATTTCGAAACCTCTTATAAAGAATGGGTCGAAAAGTTCATGTGTTATTTCGATTAATCTTTGAGCCGTTGCATAGTTTTCATGCGGTGACTTTTCCTGTACTACTTGAATTGTAATTGATTGATCAAGTATTTCTTTTATCTTAAAAATTATTCTTGAAAATCTTTTGTGATAAGCAGCAAGAGCTTCGAGTTTTGTCGTTGCTTCTCTGTCCTCAATCAAGTGTATGTTTTTAATGATATTTTCCATAGACTTAAATTAATCTTTTTATAGTGTTAGTTTCTAAATTGTAAATTGCTAATTGTTCGTTTTCTATTCAAAGCAATGTTGCTTCAGTTTCATTATTTAAAATATATACCGCATCCCAATAAAATTGGCCATCTTTCCATCCTCCTACAATGTTGGTAGTTTTATTTGCTATATCAATAACTTTTATAAGTCCTTCAACCCCAAATGAATTTTGAGTTTCTTTCATAGCTATTACCCACCCACTTTTTACAAATTCGCATGAAGGGATACGTACAGTAAATCCATCGGGGTTTTCAATTGCAATTTCAATAAGTCTTTCAATTAAATTATCCAAGTTTTTGTTCCGTTTTTATAGTGGTGTTCGGCTTCCACTTGGTTATGTACTAATAGTACAAATGCACTATAAAAGTTTGTAAATAGCAAACATTTTATTAGAAAATTTTCATTTATTAGAAATCGGATTTAATTAATAACAATCCAACTTCTTCATTATCAATCCTAATAAACTTCATAAACGTACTTTTTTTGTGCCTTGCGAACTTCATGTTTTGGTTCTCCTATCGAGTCAAAAATATTAAAGATGCCTTTAAGGTCGTTGGATTCACTTAGGAGACGACTCGATATATTGACAAAACCGCAATGCAAGAATTTTAAATACTGGATTAGTGGGAGAAGGTATGCATTTAATACCAAGTGAAAAGCAGAAGGTTGGAGTCATGCATAAAGTCTAGTATTACATATGAATTACATTTAGCCTTATGAAGCTTTCAAATAACCCTTTTACTTTTCTACTCAGTGAAATGTTTTTACTGTGAGTTTTTCCGAAACTATGATGTGTTTTAAAAGCTCTTACAACCTAATGAGGATATTGATTAGTCACACAAAACGCCCATAAAGTACCCGGGGCGGGACTTGAACCCGCACAGCCATTACTGGCTACAGGATTTTAAGTCCTGCGTGTCTACCAATTTCACCACCTGGGCATCCATCTTATGACATTCAAAAAAAAACCCTCACTGGAGTAGGGTTTTGGAGCGGAAAACGAGACTCGAACTCGCGACCCCAACCTTGGCAAGGTTGTGCTCTACCAACTGAGCTACTTCCGCTTAATTTGGAGTGCAAATATAAGACTATTTTTTATTCCTCCAAAGTTAAGTACTAGCTCATGACTTACTTTTCATAAAGCAATACACCACTTGCTAAAAACTTCATTTCTTCTTTGGGTTGTGTAATAGCTGCAATTTCTTCTTTAGTAGCCCCTTTATCTTCAGCATAGTGCTTTAATTCGTCAACCGGAGTGACTTCTTTAAAGGCTATTCCATCCATTAAGACTTTTTTTCCTGCGCAATCCTTAGGCACAAAGAAGCCATAATCTTTAAATTTCACCATAATTGGAGATCCAGAACCAGATTCCGCCACGACATTCATCCAGCAACCTTTAGCTTGACATACTTCAGTGACTTTGCCAATTAATTTCATAGGAAGGGAATCAACTCCTACAAGCATTTTAGCTGCTTGATCGGCAGTCACACCACCTTCTTCAGTAATGCTTGCACCAAAAGATTTGACCAGTGTAGATGCTGCATTGTTTTGTTGTAAAGATTGATTGGTCGGAAGATTTTTACAAGCAATTGCTAGAGCAAGGGCTATTGCGACTTTAAATATGGATTTATTCATAAAATAATTTTTTGTAAAGTTAAATATTTTGAAAAATATACGCACTATACAATATAGACGACTTTTTACCTATTTATAGTATACTGATACTTAATTACCATGACAAAATCTACCTTTTTCTTTTTTAGCGTCCTTTTGCAGTCTTTCTTCCTTCCTGCACAATGTATCGAGGGTAAATGTACGGATGGCAATGGCACCTATGTGTATCCTTCAGGAGCAAAGTATACAGGCCAGTTTGTCCAATCTCAAATCCAGGGTGTAGGTACCCTATGGATGAAAAATGGTGATATTTACTCAGGCCAATGGCAGAAAAACTATCGCGAAGGCCAAGGAAAAATGGATTTTGCCAATGGTGATCTTTATATAGGTGCTTTTTTTCATTCCAAAATAGAAGGTCTAGGTATTATGAAATTTGCACAGGGTGGTTCATATAAAGGGGAGTGGAAAAACAACCATCCTCATGGAAAAGGCATTTATATATATGCCAATGGAGAAAAATATGAAGGCCTGTTGTATGGAGGCAAAAGACAAGGATTCGGAAAGTTTTTTTATGCTGATCAATCCATATACGATGGGCAATGGACTGATAATCAACGGGATGGACAAGGACTTCTGACTTATTTTGATGGAAAAAAAATATCTGGAAGATGGGCAATAGATCAATTGATAGAAGAATCTACTGTTTCTACACAGGCCTCAATCCCGGAGTCGAATAACTCTTCTTCTGGAGCTTCTGTTAATCAATCCACGATGAATTCAAATTCTTCAGAATCTACCGAGTCGTTAAAAAATTGTACAGATGCTCAATGTAATAATGAAATGGGCTACTATATCTATAAGGATGGATCAAAGTATGTAGGTCCCTTTAAAAATGGCAATCCTCACGGTAAAGGCATATTGTATTATGCCAATGGTGATCGGTATGAAGGAGAATGGGATGATATCGCGCCTCATGGTCGGGGTATCATGTATTTTAAGAGTGGAAAGGTATATGCTGCTATATGGGATCGAGGTAAACCAGTGAAACAATTGGAAAACAAACCTGTACTAGCAAATCGTACAGATATCAAACCAATTGTAGATGATGACATAAAAGTATGGACTGTCATTGTAGGTGTAGCAAGATATAATCATATGCCTGTATTAAAGTATGCAGATGATGATGCATACCAGATCTATGCTTTCCTTAAAAGCCCTGAAGGTGGCGCTCTACCAGATCAACAGATCAAATTACTCATCGATGAAGATGCCACACATGACAATATTATCCAAGCTGTCCAGGAACAATTTGGTAAGGCAGATAAAAACGATATGATCATGCTCTATTACTCAGGGCATGGTGTTCCGGGTGCTTTTTTACCCATTGACTTCAATGGATATGATCATAAACTATACCATGATGACATTACTTCCATTATAGAAGCATCTCAAGCCAAACACAAACTTTTTCTGATCGATGCTTGTTATGCCGGTGGCATGAAAGACCCTAAGGCTGACCTTTCTGCGTCTATAAATAAATATTATGATATCCTACAACACGAGAGAGGAGGCACAGCTTTTATACTATCTTGCAAAAACAAAGAAGTATCATTAGAGGACAGCGGACTGCGGCAAGGTATATTTAGCCATTATCTTATAAGAGGATTGAAAGGAGAAGCTGATCAAAATAAAAATAAAGTGGTAACTGTTCAAGAACTCTTCAACTTTATCAATACACATGTAAAAAGCTATACCAGCAATACTCAAAATCCATCTATCGAAGGCCATTATAACCCCCAAATGCCGGTAGCAGTATTGCGTTAAATAATGTAAAGCATACTTTATTTTTTAGCCCTCAATTTTCATGCTTTTTGGGCAATGCTCTGACCTAATGAGATGGCGTATCTCTGCATAATAAGGAAAAAACATTTCGCGCAGAATTTGTACTTTTGCAGTCTCAATTAAAGATATATGAATCTCTCAAAACGAATCAGTTATATGTTATCTTTTATAATAGCATGTTTATCTCAGCTGCTAAGCCAAAGTCAAGATCCAACACTTTTTACAGTTAATAATGAGTCGGTTAAGGTGAGTGAATTTTTGTATATCTACAGTAAAAACAATGGAAAGGAAGCCGATTATTCCAAAAAATCATTGGACGAATACCTTGAACTCTACAAAAAATTCAAACTTAAAGTAGCCAAAGCGAAAACCCTTAGATTGGATACATTGACTGAATTGAAAGATGAGCTGCATATGTATCAGCAGCAAGTATCCAATTCTTATATTATGGATAAAGAAGTCACGGAGCAGTTGATCCGTGAGATTTATGAACGGCAAAAACACGATATTTCTGTACGACATATTTTCTTTCAATTCCCAGCCAATAACCCTTCTTCTGACACTTTAGCCACTTATCAACGGGCAATGAAAGCCTATAACGATGTACAAAAAGGTATTCCTTTCGGAAAAGTAGTACAAGAAAGCTCTGATGATCGTACCAATATCAATCATAGCGGTGATCTAGGATATGTCACTGCGATGCTTCCAGAGGGGTTTTATGAAGTCGAAAACGCTATCTATCAACTTCCATTAGGTGGTATTTCTAAACCGGTAAAAAGCAATGGCGGATATCACATCCTCAAAGTAGAAGATATCCGACCTGCTCGCAGAGAACTGGAAATAGCTCAACTTTTAATTAAAAAACCAACTGAGAGACCAGCAGATCAATCGAATAAAAGTTCTGCAGATGTAGTGTACAATCTACTTCAAAATGGTGCCGACTTCAATCAATTGGTGCAAACCCATTCGGATGATCAAGCAACCAAAGCAAAAGATGGCTATATCGGTTTTGTAGGGATAAATCAATTTGAAAAAGAATTTGAAGATTCCGTTTTTTCACTCCAAAACGATGGTGATATATCCAGGCCGATAGAAAGCCGACTTGGATGGCATATCATTAAGAGGATTAGCAAAAAAGAAGAATTGCCATACCCTCAGGTCAAGGAGAAATTAAAAACCCTACTAGAGCAGGACAGTCGATATCAATACGCTCGAACTAGAGTGATCGATAGAATAAAATCTAGTAATGGGTTTGTCTTCCAGGATAAAAATGTACAATCATTTATCACAGCCTTACCAGTTGAAGTTACCTCGTTCAGCTGGGAAGTCTCCCCTAATCTTCCCGACATCGAATTATTTAAGTTGGGAAATAAAACCTTTACATCAAAGCCATTTGCACATTATCTAAAAAATAATACGGAAGAACGATTGCAATTTGCAAATGGGACTCCGGCCATGACGGTAGTGCCGGGCATCCTCAATAAATATATCAATGAAAAAGTAATTGAATTCGAGCAGGAGCATCTTGCTAATACTTATCCTGAATTTAGAAACCTGATGCGGGAATATGATGAAGGTATTCTATTATTTGAGATTACTCGCCAGTCAGTCTGGGACAAAGCATCTTTGGATAGTATAGGATTAAAATCTTTTTTTGAAAAGAATAAATCCAATTATAAATGGTATGAACGTGCTTTGATCCATGAATATTTTATAAAATCAACTAATGAAGCACAAATAAAAAGTATCTATGAGTTTTCCAAGAAAAAAGGTGTAGAGAAAACCTTGAAAAAATTCAATAAAAAACAAAAAGGCCTGATCACTTTTGAAAAAGACTACCTGGAAAAAGAATCAGAAGATATGAAATCCTTATCCTGGGCCCCGAGGTTTACTACTCCGTATAGCATAGATCAGGAGAAAGGGATGACGACCTGGAAAAAAGTTGAAAAATTACTCCCTGCGAGTCAAAAAACGCTGGAAGAATCAAAAGGATATGCCATTGCTGATTACCAGGACTTTTTAGAAAAGCAATGGATCGCTCAACTTCAGCATGAGTTTAAAGTGTCAGTGGACCAAAAGGTATTGGATAGTTTAGTCAAAAAATAAACAGTTTTGGGTTGGGTCTACTTCGATTGACATATATCATGATTTTTATAGGGTGCGCACAGTGTACTCTAATGAATGGAGATCCCAAAAAGGAGGACACCATCCTAGCGAGTGTTTATGAAAAAAAATTATATCTAAGTCATTTAGCCGGTATATTTCCTGAAAGTGCTACAAAAGAAGATAGCTTGCAGATTATCAATAGTTTTGCTACCCGATGGACACAGGAACAAGTTTTTTTGACAGAAGCAGAAAAATATATTCCGAAGGATCTTGCTATCGAAGAATTGTTAAAAAAATACAAAGAGTCCTTAATTGGCCTTAATTTTCAACAACAATTGATCCAACAGAACCTTGATTCACTGGTCACAGAAGAAGAAATAAGAGAATTTTATGAAAAAAATAAGGATCAATATCAACTGGAGACATCTATCATACGTTGTTATTTTGTAAAAATCCCAGACGACATCAAGGACATCAAGAATGTGAGAGACTTCTGGGAAGACCTTACAGATGTAAATAAAAAGAAGCTCGCTCGTCTGACTGAAAAGTACGATGGTACCTTTCACCTGGCAGATAGCATATGGCATAATGTAGGAGATATAGAAAATTTGTTTCCAAAAAATAGAATTAGTACCAGGAATTGGAAAAATGGGGAACAATTGAGCTTTAGTGATAATCAATACAATTACTACTTTAAAGTATTGGAACTGGTGTCAAAGCAGGAAACTGCTCCGATATCCTATGTAGCAGATAAAGCAAAATTGATCATACTCAATAAAAGAAAAAATAAACTTATCGATGAGTTTAAGACAAAATTATACGAAACCGAATTAAGAAAAAACAATGTCAAAATACACATTCAGTAAAGGCCATTTCAACTTTCAGATCATTTTGAGTTTACTTTGGCTCAGCATGAGTTTTGCACAGGTCATTCATGCCCAAAAACAGATCATAGATAAAGTAATCTGCGAAGTAGGCAATGAAGTCATTTTACTATCCGATCTTGCAGAACAAATTAAGTTTATTGAATCCAGACAAGGTCCGGTTCGTCCAGAAGATAAGTGTTTTTTACTAGAGAATATGATGGTATCCAAACTGTTGGTCCATCAGGCCTTTGTAGATAGTATCGTGGTGGCTGATGAAGAAGTTGAAGGCCAATTACAAGCTAAGATTGATCGTATCCTCGAGAGTATGGGCAATGATGTGACTCAGTTTGAAGCTTATTATGGCAAAGGAGTACAGGAAGTCCAAAATGACTTTAGAGAAGATCTAAGAAATCAACTCGTAGCAGAAAAAATGAGGTCTACTTTGATGGAAGATATCCTGATAACTCCATCTGAAGTGAAAGAATTTTACAATAAAATTCCTCGTGATAGTCTCCCCTATTTAAGTAGTGAAGTCGAGGTTTCAGAGATCGTCGTCCATCCGATAGCCAATGATTCATCCAAAGCCCGATCTAGATCCAAACTTGAAAAAATATTAGCCCGTATGCAATCGGGAGAGAAATTTGAAGACTTAGCTACTACCTATTCCGATGATCCAGGGTCTGCCCGGAATGGAGGTGATCTTGGTTGGGCAAAAAGAGGTTCCTTCGTTCAAGAATTTGAAGCAGCTGCTTATAATTTAGAGCCAAGCCAATATTCAAGTGTTATTGAATCTGAGTTTGGATTTCATCTTATCCAATTACTGGAGTTAAGAGGTAATACGATTCATACCAGACACATCCTCATCAAACCAGAGATTGAAGCTTCCGATTTTGAACTAGCCAAAGAAAAACTTATTCGTGCTCGGAGAATGATCCTCCATGATTCGATCACTTTTTCGAGAGCTGTAAAACAATTTGGCCATAAAAAAGAACAAAGTTATAGTAATGATGGCCGCATCACCAATCCTAAGTCTGGAGATACTTTTTTTGAAATCAAAGACTTGGAACCAGAAGTCTATTTTACCTTGGATTCTATGAAAATTAAAGGCATCTCCATGCCTGTAGAATTGGCCTCTCCATCCGGTGATAAATATTTTAAAATCTTATACCTCAATACCAGAACAGATCCTCACCAGGCCAATCTCAAACAGGACTATTCAAAATTTCAAAACCTGGCCAAAGAATCTAAAAAAAATGATGTACTCGTTAATTGGTTGGAATCCCATGTTGAAAATACCTTTGTGCGAATAGATCCGTTATTTGCTTCTTGCCCCAATTTGGCACAATGGATAAATAAAACAAAAAAACAATAATAGATTTTAGAATTTGGTAGTCCTTTCTGATATGGGGTGTATCAATACGATCAAGGGGATACATCTTATTTAAAAAAAATTAATTCATGTGCCAAGAAAAATATTTCGAAGTACCATAACCTTTGACTTGGTGTATTTTTAGGATATTTATGCTATGATACCTCTGGCAGAGAGAATGCGACCAAAGTCCCTGAATCAATTTGCAGGGCAACACCATTTAATGACCTCCGGCGCTGTATTCAGAAAACTGATAGAGTCTGGTGATTCGCCGTCCATGATATTATGGGGCCCTCCCGGATCGGGAAAAACCACCTTGGCTCGACTGATAGGACATATCCAGAAGCGAACTTTGTTTCAACTCAATGCCATTGAGTCCGGTGTAAAAGATGTACGTGAGACAATTGAAAAAGCACAGCGGCATCGATTTTTTGACCAACCTAACCCTATTGTATTTATTGACGAAATACATCGTTTTTCAAAATCACAACAAGATTCATTGCTCCATGCAGTAGAAAAAGGTGATATCTGCCTCATCGGTGCTACGACCGAAAACCCTTCTTTTGAAGTCATTTCTGCTTTACTATCCAGATGTCAGGTTTACGTGTTGAGATCTCTTGAACCCAAGGATTTACTTCAAATGGCCAGGTATGCTTGTAAGGAAGATGAAATCCTTCAGCGCAAACAATGGATATTTGATGAGACTGATGCTCTGATTCAATTGTCAGCGGGTGATGGAAGAAAATTATACAATATTATTGAGATTCTTCATTTAGCTTCTGATGGAGAAATTATAACTATTACTAATGAGTATGTGACTTCTGCTGTACAACAAAATATTGCTCGTTATGATAAAGGAGGAGACCAACATTATGATATCATCTCAGCGATGATCAAGTCGATACGAGGCAGTGATCCCAATGCTGCAGTATATTGGCTTGCTCGTATGTTAGCAGGTGGAGAGGACATTAAATTTATTGCTAGGAGATTAGTCATTTCTGCTGCTGAAGACATTGGCCTGGCAAATCCCAATGCCATTTTGATAGCTAATGCATGTTTTCAGGCCATACATACTATCGGAATGCCAGAAGCCCGAATTGTATTATCAGAGACTGCCATCTATTTGGCTACTTCACCAAAAAGCAATTCTGCATACCTGGCCATTGAGGAAGCATTGGCGAGTGTAAAAGAATATCCAGATCTTCCTGTACCACTTCATCTTCGGAATGCTCCTACTCGACTGATGAAAGCTCTCGACTATGGAAAAGATTATCGCTATGCCCACGCTTATCCCGACAATTTTGTACCTCAGGAATATCTTCCAGACATTTTATCGGGGAAAATATTATATCAACCACAGCAAAACTCAGGAGAAGATAAAATCAAAGAACGGATGTATCAATGGTGGCAACATAAATATCAGTCTCCCTAATTTGATTGGTTAATAAATAGAACATTGTTGAAATTTTTATTTTAATAATAAACTAAAATTCATGTTGCAAAACAAGCTTCTGCTTTTACTCTTCTTGTTTGTGATAACAGCTTGTAGTAAAAATTTATACCGCCTGAAAAATATGAAATTTCATCCTAACATTATCGTAGCACATCGAGGAGCGTGGAAAAAACAAAACCACCCAGAAAACTCTATTGCAGCGCTACGACATGCGATAGATCTACAATATACCGGTTCAGAATTTGATGTAAGAATGACTAAAGACGAGGTGCTGGTCATCAATCATGACCCAGCATTTCATGATTTAGATATCGAGGCCCATACGTATGCCGAGCTGATCCCATTCAAACTTTCTAATCAAGAGATACTTCCAACGCTGAAAATGTATCTCGATAAAGGAATACATAAAAACGATGGAACGCAATTGGTATTGGAAATAAAACCTTCAGCACAAGGACCGGAACACGGGAAATACATTGCAAAGAAAGTATTTGAATTAGTCCGAATAATGAAAGCAGAATCTTGGATCGGATATATCAGCTTTGATCTCGGCATCCTAGAAACCTTAGAATCACTGGATCCTAAAGTTTCTACCCAATACCTCAATGGTGAGCTTTCCCCAGGGCAATTAAAAGCACTAGGCATCAATGGTCTGGACTACCATTACGCTGTGTTTAAAGAGCACCCCGATTGGATACAAGAAGCAAAAACAAATCATCTAATTTTAAATACTTGGACGGTCAATGATGCCTCAGATATGGACTTTTTTATTCAGGCAGGATTCGATTACATTACTACCAATGAACCAGCACTATTACAAGAGCGTATCCGGATGTCGAAGACTAAATAAACATCAAGGTCACTTGTTATCAATTTGGTAGAGCCAATGCCATGGTTCCTTTTGCTTTGATTTGTAATGTTGATTTATTTCTATTAAAAAATAAGGCATCGAAGACAATTTTAATCTTTTTAGTGGATTGTTGAAGGCTATTGGCTTCAAATGGTTCAACAGTCAATATCTCAAAGGAAGAAGAAGAGGGTTGTATTGAACCTGAGGTAGTCCATTCGATGGCTTGATCATCTACGTAAGTTAATTCCACAGAATTGTATTGTGCCCAGTCTCTGATTTTTGGTTGATCGTATTTGAGTTCAAAGTCGACTTGGCTCTTTACTTTTGCCTCAGGCTTCAAATCAATACAGGCAGAAGCTTTATTTCCAAAACGATCCTTAACTTCAACACAATGGTGAGATTCTTTTTTCAGATCTAATTCTAATAGGTCTTTATCAGAACTAATCTTACTATTCCAGAGAAACTTAAATGGTCCTGCACCTTTGACTATGGCCTTCAATTGACCATTTTTGTTTGCATTGATACTAGGCTCGATGCTCACTTTTAATCCAGGAAAAGAATCCAGCAGGTTGAAATCAATGATTTGACATTGACTCGCTTCATTGCCGTTAGGATGATTTACGAATAAACATACTGTACCCAAACTGGAAGGTTGTATGTTAAAAGACAGGACTTCTTTTTTGGAAACTTCCTTACCGTTGACCGTCCAAATATAGGTGTATTTAGAAGCATTTTCATTTTTTAAGACAGAAGTGTTAATTGCACTGACACTGAGACTATCTTTTACTGGGTTATAGTAAAATTTTCGACCAATACTGATGTTTTTAGATTCAGATCGATTTTGTCGTAAGGCCAATTTTAAAGATCCTTTGCATAAGCTGGTACAATTTTTCGTGTGAAGTTCACCTCTATGGATGACGACTTGCAATGGGGCAGGTTCCACATTGGTAGTCAACTCTAGTTCATTGACTCCTGCAGCAAGATTCAAAGGTTTATTGCCTACAGTACCTATCATTTCAAAAATTGGACTTGTGGGCATGTGAATTGGCAATGGAATTGGTTCACACGTAGTCAATAATATTAGAAAAAAGAAATAGAAAAAATATTTCATTGGGGGTTAATTTAAAAGGTAAGAAAATCTAAACCCAGAATTCCATGTAGCACTCGTTGACTGTTTAATCCCAA